>QHYF01000242.1 GCA_003224075.1 Acidobacteriota bacterium | reverse complement strand
GTTCGGAGAGCTGCCGGTCTCCTATGAAACGCCGGTCAAAGGAAACGGTGACGCGTCAGCGACCGAATTGGAGTTTGTCGATTCCAGTACGGAGCTCATCGCCGAATCCAAACCTTCCCTCGCGCCGCAGTCTCACCAAGAAACTAAATTCGATGCCTTCCAAGAGTCTTTCGAAAAGGACCTCCCAGCCGAGGAAGAATCTGAGAGTTCCGAACCAGCCGAAACTCAGCTCGTCGCCAGCCAGACGCAAGATAAAGTGGCAGCGGACGACCAGCTATGGAATTTGAAGCTGGCTGAAACATACCCTGAGCGTTTCTCCTATCCTGAACCGGACGAGCAACAGAAGCCCGAACCAGCGCCCAGTTTCAATCCAAGGATGACTCGCGGCGCGTTCATCGTCGTGTCGTGCTTGTCGGCGCAAAAATGATTCTGTCCCAGAAGACCGCCAGGTCTGAGGCAAGCGCGCAAAGCTCAACCCCATCGGCCGACGGGAGCAAACCCATCAGCTCGCTATCCCGCTCGGCCACCAAGAGCGCGCAGCCTTTCCTGGTTGAGGTGCTGGACGCCAGCAACCGGCGGTGGCTCCTGTCGTTCGTTAACAACGGCTCCAAAAGTGCATCCAATCAAGCTGCTTATAAATTCCCTCGGCCTTCCGCTCCTCCCGCGCCGGCGGCCAAGAGTGTCAAGCGAGAGCAGCCGACCGCGCCTGCAAAACCCCAAGCGTCTCGTCAATTCGCGCTAGAGGCGCCCAAGGCGAGCAGCGCGGAGGCGAATGATTTGGCCGCGAAAGCTGCATCGGTTGCTGCCCCGGCGCTTCTCGGTGAAGTGCCGGCTTCGCTGGAGACGCCTATTTCCGGCATTCTTACAAACCGCCCGATACCGGTTCCGGTTGCCGGGAGCCCAGTTGTAGGCGGCGAGGTCCAAGTAGCGCGTCTGATCAAGTCCGTTCCTCCCACGTATCCTGCGCTGGCTAAATCGAACCATGTCGCCGGAGACGTCACCATGGATGCGCTGGTCGACCCGGCGGGCAACGTGACGAATGTGAAAGTGATCTCTGGACCTACGCTACTGCAAGAAGCTGCCATGGCGGCACTGCGGCAGTGGAAATACGAGCCCGCTCGATTGGACGGGCGGCCTGTGTCCTTCCACCTGAATGTGACCGTCAAGTTCCGCATCAATTAGACCGCCTCGCGCGCCTTGGGCGCCGAACCCTCGGACCTCCCGATCAGATTCGGGACATGTGCGCCCGAGGCCACAAGAAGAGTTTCAGTGCGGAGCGGTGAGAGTCTTCTCGAGCGACGGAAGCATTCGATAAACGGGACCGTTCCAAAATACGGGAGCAGGCGCATCCCTCCAGGGCGCGGGTGGCATGTAGAGGATGGCTTCATCCCAATGGAAATCATTCTTTATGCAGCAGTCCGGCTGCGGCTGTCCGGACTTCTCCCTGGCGATGCGGCTCAATTCTCCCGCCACGAGGTGCTGCGGATCCCAAAACTGCCGGGCGCGCGGGTCGGAAATCCGCGCCAGGGCGCCTCGTCCGGGTGAGCTCCAGTCAGTGGGCAGGATGGGCTCCCAAACGACCAGCACGCGGAGCTTTTCCCCGGCGTGGCGAGCCAAGAGATGCTGAGTTGCGGAGGCCCCCCGCAGGCAAGCTGGTCAAGTGGGAGACAAGAGCAGAACCAGGCTAGCAACATCGGGATCAGCGTCAAAGGCGCTGGCAAACTCGCTGAAATTTGCATTCGAGAGGGTATCGAGAGGTTGCTGGCCCGGCGGCACTGAAGAAGGAGCCCACAGGTACACGGCGCCCAAGAGCAAAACCAGCGCCGGCAGCGCGACAAAGAGTGTTTTCTTGTTCATTTCCTGCCTTCAGAAACGATCGGCGATAAATCCAGCAATCTGCTGGGGAAAAAGAACCATTCCCAAGACCACGACCACGGCGGCCCACAGCAATAGTTTACCGAGCAACCGGCCGCGAACATCGCATTGTGCGGCGCGGCGTTGCTGCCAGAAGCCAACTCCAAGGAAAACTATGGAAAGCCCCAAGAGCCAGGGACGCAGAGTGGTCCAGAAGGCGCTAGCGCCGGCCGCGCCGAGCGCGGCGGCGAAACCGAGAGGAAGGCAGCAAGCGATGGTAGCGACGGAACTGAAAATCGCCGCCAGCGAGGCCGGGATGCCCGTACCTGCTTTCAACGGCTGCCTCCCTGATGAGCTTCCCGCACGGCGCGGTGAATCATCTCCGCGGGAGGAAGGCCCACCTGCGGCGATCCCGGATACAAACGGCAGCTCAGCGCGAAGGTTTGCTCCTTCCGCGAATCCGCAGCGACGTCTTGCCCATTGATGCGGATGGTGGGCGAACCACAAAAGCTGAGTTCTTTTGCCATTTGCTCGCCGATGACAAGTATCTCAAGAATGTCCGCCGCTATCCCTTCCGTGGCCAGGACATTTTTTACCAGCTTGACGGCCGCAAGATGCGACGGACACTCCGCAACGTACAACACTTCCACTTTCACTTGACGTTCTCCGGTTTGCGGTTGACCGATTCGGACAGAAGCGGGCAGCGCGCGGTTCGTCTGCGCAGTTCTTTCTTGCAAGCGCGGAGAGCGGTGCGCAGCTCCTGCTCCAGCTTGTGGAGATCGGCAAGCTTGCAGCGGACGTGCGAAAGCTTTTGTTCGAGGCGGCGACGCACGGGCGCGCAGGGCTGGAAGCGGCGGCGGCGCAGCCCCAAAAGCTGCCGGACCTCTTTCAGCGTGAATCCCAGGTTTTGGACGCGCCGGATGAATTCCAGGGTTTGCAAATCGGTATCCGCGTACTGGCGAAAGCCGCCAGGGGTGCGCGGCGGACGCGGCAGAAGAGCGTTGCGTTCGTAGAAGCGAATCGCATCGGGAGTGAGACCGACCTGTTTTGCAACCGTGCCAATTTGCATGGCCATAGCTCCTCTGCCTGAACTCTACACCCTGGAGTGTAGTCCAGAGTCAAGCGGTTTTCCTGCGGCGATCAGGAGTTTGCTGGCGAAACGCGGGAGAGCAAGACGGCGGCGAGGGCAAGGGCGCTCACGAGGATTGGAAACCAGACCGGGGAAAGCCAGGGCACGGGAATGAGGAACAGGACATCGGCATCCCTGAGCGAGAGGGGCCAGCGGACGGTGGCCCAAAGCGAGGCATAGTAAACGATATCCCAGATGGCGAAGGTCCAAAGGAAAACTGCGGCACGGCCCCTTGATTTCGCGGACGTCAGGAAAGCGACGCTGAGGAGCATGAGGATCGTGGCGGCCTCGCGAAGGACTTCGAGGGTGAGAAGGCTTTTCGGGAACTGGCTTATCGCTTGGGACTGCTGGTAAAACTCTGCGGACATGCGGGCAACGTCGGAGAGTGTCCCGTGGTATCCGGGCAGCAACCCCGTGGCTGCGCGGAGATAGACAACAACGACAGCTTCAAGAAACCCGAACGACGCTGCGAACACGCCGCTGATGACCAGTTGCCGGGCAGCGAGAGGAACGCCGCCACGGCGCCAGGAAAACCACGCCAGCGGCGGGACCAGAAGGATGAGGTTCACCCACCAAGGCTCGGCAACGAGTCCGATTGTCATGGGATGATTTTACCGTGAGTCGAGGCAAATAAGTTCGAGGAAGAGAAGGCCTCACGGGATGAGCACAGGTAAGAGAGATTCCTCAGCCCGTTTCGCGGGGTTCGGAATGACGGGCGGGAGCAAGCCGGGGGGGCCGACAAAAAAACATGTTGCAGTCGCAACACACCACTCCAGGTGAAGATCCTCGCGAAACTTCTGAATCTTGGCAGGGTCCGGCGCACTCATCGAGGGCCTCCTCAGTGAGAAATTATTCGAGATGACTGGTTAAGGCAACTCAAGATTCTATACGGGTCACTTTTTCCAAAATTTCATCACGGCGGAATAGTCGAGATCTTCCTTGGCCGCTCCCTTGACGTAGTTGTAGTTTTCGCGAGCGGCGGCGGTAGCGGGAAGGGCGACACCGAGTTGATTGCCAAGGTCGAGCGCGAGGCCGAGATCCTTGTGCATGAGGCGCAGAGGAAAACTCGGCACGTATTCGCCTTTGAGCAGATTCGGCGCCTTGACGTCGAGGACGCCGGAGCGGGCCATGCTGGATTGCATGACTTCGACGAGCTTTTCGCCTTGGATGCCAGCGCGGGTGACGAGGGCGAGAGCCTCGGCTAGAGCGTCCACTTGCAGCGCGAGGATCAGGTTCATCGCCAGCTTGATGGTCTGTCCGGCTCCATGAGGACCG
>QHYF01000241.1 GCA_003224075.1 Acidobacteriota bacterium | reverse complement strand
GGCGGATCGCTGACGATAGTGAGGAGAAAGTCGCAAGCAGCGGCGACTTCCTGCGGAGATTTTGCGAGCCTGGCGCCAGCGGCGACGAGTTCATCGGCGCGTGAGGCGGTGCGGTTCCAGACGGTGAGAGCGTAGCCGGCCTTGATGAGATTCATCCCCATCGGGCGGCCCATCAGGCCAAGGCCAATCAATCCAATTTTTTTAGGACCAGCGGCAGGATCCAAGAGAAGCCT
>QHYF01000240.1 GCA_003224075.1 Acidobacteriota bacterium | reverse complement strand
GAAACAACACTATCAATATCAATCTAGCAGAAACTCTCTTCGCGCGCACATCGCGGGGTGTTTGGTTACACCGCTGATTTTCTCAAGAAGCAATCACCATGATACCGGCACTGGACGAGCCGACCGCCGGCCCTTGGGGGCATTTGCGGGGCTCTGCTACACTGCTAGTATCGCTTCCGGGGTCGTCTAATTGGTAGGACACCAGCCTTTGGAGCTGGCTATCCTGGTTCGAGTCCAGGCCCCGGAGCCAAATCCTTTCTGCGAATTAGCTTCGAGCTCTCCTCGACCTCTGGGAAAACCCGGGAACAGTGCGGGATGAGACCTGCGGAGCGGTCTCTTTATGGCTCGGCGGTAAGCCGCCTCGCCATCAGCGCAGTTCTTGCGGCCGCCCGGTTCGAACGGACTCGCGAGCGGCATC
>QHYF01000239.1 GCA_003224075.1 Acidobacteriota bacterium | reverse complement strand
CCGCTTTCATTTGCAGCGCGGAAGAATAATTCGTCGCGAGTAGCGAGCAGGCTGCCTTTAGGACCGAATACCTGCACCTGCCCCATGCTATAGGGCCAATTCCAGGAAGCCTCGATGACCGCGGTAGCGTCGGGGTAATCGAGGACGATGGTGGAATCGTCGTCCACATCGTTGTGCTGCTCGACCTTGAGTTTTTGCGCCGTGGCAAGAACTCGCGCCGGGCGACCCTTGAGCCACAGCGCCCATTCCGCTCCGTAGCATCCGAAATCCATGATGGCCCCGCCGCCGTTCTTCCGGGAATCGTACAGCCACCTAGCGAAATACTCCGAGACGCCGATTTCTTTGGGACCTCTGTGACCGTACTGAACGATGATTTTTTGTACCGGCCCCACTTGCCCTTCCAGCACGCGGTGAAACAGATCGTGTGTCGGCGCCACCCAGGCGTTCCAGTAATTGACCATCAGCTTGATGCCCGACTGGTTTGCCAGACGTTCCATCTCGCGCGCGTCGGCGGCATTCGTGGCCATCGGTTTTTCGGTGGAGTAGTGAATATGCCGCTTCGCGCACTCGCGCAGGATCGCCAGATGGAGGTCATTCTCTGTGGTGACAATCACGGCATCCGGCTTGGCGTCATCGAGCATCTGGATGTAATCGGAATAGAACTTCACATTGGCAGGAACTCGAGACTTCGCTCGGTTGACAAGTTCAGCGTGCGCATCGGCAATGCCGACAAGCTCCGCGTCAGGCTCGGCGGCAAGGTCCTTGAGCAGTCCCCAGACGTGGTCGTGATCCAGACCAATGATGGCGACACGGGTCTTCGCCTCCGCCGGCATAGGGGATGGCGAAGCGTGCGTCGTCCGCGGAACGGCGAAAGATAAGAAAGAGGCCGTGATCGTGAATACTGACAACAGGAACCAATTTGTTTTCATAAAGTAGCTCCCAAGAACTGCCACAGCCAAGCCCTAAAGGTACACCTCGATCACATTTCGCGGTAGTTGAGCAGGAGGACGCCGATCAAAGTGAAACACAGCGGCCACAGGCGGGCTGCGACGTTTCGCATTTGATTTTCACCGGGTAGGCGGAGCTCCAACCATCGCGACCAGCCTGCCGTGACGGCGAGAATCGCAAGCGGGATGTGACTCAGCTCCGCGAGCACTTCCTCCTTGATGTTGCCGAGGCTATGTGAATGGGTGAGGAGTAGCGCGCCGGAAACGGCGACAAGGACAGGAAAAATCAGGCGGGCGCTGCCGGGAGCGACGCGGCCCGTTTGCACGCGCCATTCGAACACGGCGAGAACGATCACCAAGAGGACAAAGAAACGATGCAGCAGGACTTCAGGGTCAGCAAGAGTCACCCAGAAGCCGTTGGGCCCAAGGGGCCAAACCTCGGGGTCGCTTCTCAAAAAGAGGAAGACGGAAAGTCCCAGAAAGATGAGCGGCCAATTGCGCGCCCAAGAGAGATTTCCGGCTTGCGCGATGAGTGCCAGAAGTCCGATTGCCAGAACGATGATACCGGCCCAGTGGTGATTGTATTCTGACCAGGCCTTCTCGGCCGGAGTGTTTGGGCGCGTTCCCGCTTGGCCCGGCACATACGATTCGGTCGAGAGCGAGCCGGATTCGAATGCTTTTTTCTGAGCTGCGTATATATCTTCGGGAAGCTCTTGCATGGCCGGGCTGGCGAAGCGCGGGGGACGCGGGGCCATGCGCGCGAAGATTTCCGTCCCGGAGACGCGGTCGCGCGCGAGATCGGCGGCCGGAGGAAGTGATGTCAACGAAGCAGCCGTGAAAATGACGGTGACGCCGATGCCGATTTCCGCTTCGCCGAAGCGTTTCAGGCTGGCAAGAATGGCGCTCGCGGGTCCGCGCCGCACGAGTTGAAAATTGAGCGCGCCGAGAAGCAGGAGAAGTCCGAAGAGAAGGACTTTCGTGGCCACCATCGCGCCATACGAAGTGCCATAGAGCGCCTGAAAAGACCCTACATAGGCGAAACTGAGCGCCAAACCTGCGGAGGCCAGAACGGCAACGCTCAGCAGAGCGAGTTGCGAAAACCTGGCGCTCAGTTGGCGCGCGAAGTCAGAACTCGATGTCCGCCGTATGGCGATGAGCAAATAGGGCAGCCCGCCGAGCCACGCGGCGGTAGCCCCCTGATGCAAGGCGGTGAAAGCAACCAGCGGCAGGCGATATTCCAGGCGAGCCATCGCGTGGCTGGTGATGACCGAGGAAGCGATGATGGCGGCTGCGGGAAGAAGCAGATCGGCGTAGCCATTCGAATGCCGGGGGCCGGCAAGGGCGAGAATCGTGAACGCCGACAGGATGCCGAGCACGCCAGCCAGGACAAAGCTTGCGCCGCTCACCTCAGCGAGGCTGATGCCCGCGGATTGCATCAAGATAAGGGAGTTCGCCAAAACGTAAGCGATCTGCATCGCCGCGAGCGCAAACGCCGCGCGCCGAATCCAACGCAAGCACACCGGTTTCAATGCATCCGCTTCGACGTTGGCGCGGCGCAGCACGAAAATCAGAAAAACAACTCCGCCGACTACGAGCGACTGAAACGTCAGCGTCGCGCCGCGAAACAAGACCGAGAGGAACCCAAAGATTTGAAGCAGCCGGGCCATGTGCGCCGATCAGGACCGCGTGACGCTAAAAGGGATTTCGCCCCTGGTAATGTGCCCATCGGAAGCGAGAACTTGCCAGCGCAGGCGGTACTCGCCGGCCGCTAAATCCCTGGCTTGCGCCGTGAGGATATCCGCAGGAGTCTGCTTGCTGATTTCGAGGGCTTGCGCCGAGCCGTCAGGCCCAACAAGGGTAAGCCGCGAGCGGGCAGCGTCAATGCGAACATTGAAGCGGAGCTTGATTGGGACGTCAGGTCCCGGCACCGCTGCCTTGAGTGCGGGACTCGATTCCAGAAGCACCGCGTGCGCGGCTGCTGAAGAAAGCATCAGCAAAAACATGAGGAGAGTAATGAAAATGAGCGTGGATAGATGGCGACGACCTGGCTGCATGAGTTCCCTCTTCGCCGGAAGGGCCAAAAGCTCCGTTCGAGTTGAACCGCCGACAACCGAAAGGAATTATACCGAAGCTGGTGGGGAATGCTATTTCAGCTTTGCGAAAAGTGAAAACCCAGCCAAATCAAGTCGGCCCACGAATTGAGAACTCACTTTGTAACTAACTTCGAGGAGAAGATGGCGCCGCGGATGACGAGCGGAGGTGCGGGATGCGCTCACTCCACGTCGCGTACACTTATTTATAGCTGGCTACGACTTCGCCGTTCTCGATGCGCAAGTCCGAGATGTCAGAGGGCAGTTTCAGCTTTTCGCGATTTTCAGGCGAATCCATGAGCCGCTGCATGGCCGACTGCAAAGTCGACTGAGGAATGGGAAGAGAGCCGATCTGGCCGCTGACGGGATCGAACCGCAGATAGCCGTTCTGCGTGCCCAGGCGGCCTTCGAGTTGCAGGGTCATGTCCTTTCCGTGGACATCGAAGACGACGTAAGCTTTCACGCGGTCTTCAATCAATTGGACCTTGACGTCCCGCACGTTCGAACGCATCTGCTCGACATCCTGTGGCGTAGGGTTTGTGCCATGGGGAGCAGCTTGCGCGCCTCGGGCGGGAGCCACCTTCGACGTGCCATCTCCTGCAAGATCGAGGTGA
>QHYF01000238.1 GCA_003224075.1 Acidobacteriota bacterium | reverse complement strand
TTGATGGGAATCAGGCGTTTGGCCTTGGTTTTGCCCGTTGAAATCGGTTTGGACCCCGACTCAAGCAGGGATAACACAGTTTCTCCCCTTATCCGGGCGCGTCACTCAGGACGAATGCCAACCGCTTAGAATACACCTAAGTCGTTTATAATAAACATGTTACTACCGCAGGCACCTTCGCGGACAGTGCCCGACTCGAAGATAACTCACTCATACCGCAGCGCCACGAGGGGATCGACGCGAGTAGCCCGGCGCGCCGGAACGTAGCATGCCATAAAGGCCACCACCAACAGCAGCAGTCCTACCCCTACGAAGGTGACCGGATCGTATGCGCTCACCCCGAACAACAAGCTGGATAGCTGCCGCACTAGCAAAAGAGCCACGATAACTCCAGCCACGAGCCCCGCGGCGGCGAGGCGCAAACCCTGACCCACCACCAGTCTCAGCACGTGTGCGCGCTCCGCGCCCATGGCCATCCGTATCCCGATCTCCCGCGTCTGCTGATTCACAGAGTAGGACAACACTCCATACACACCGAACGCCGCCAGCAGCAACGCCAGCCCGCCGAACACGGTGAGCATGGCCGCTCCCATCCGTGGCGCCCAAAGTCCCTGATCCATGATCTCGCCAATGGTCTGCACGTTGGTGATCGCCAGATTCGGGTCAAGTGACTGAATTCCTCCCCGAACTCCTGCGATCACAGATTCGGGTTTTCCCGTGGTCCGCACCTGCAGCGTAACGGCGGGTGAAAAACCTTGCGTGATCGGAAGATACGCGAGCGGCACAGGCGCTTCTCCGATGTTGTTCACCACCGTGTCTCCAACGACTCCGACAACTTCCCGCAGCGTGGGATCGCCGAAAAAGTGAAATCTCTTGCCGATGGCGTCCTGGCCCGGCCAGAAATGCTTTGCCATCGCCTCGTTGATCACCGCAACCGGCGTCGTGTCCTTCCGATCCGAATCGCTCAAGACCCGCCCTTTTTTCAGCGGAATCCGGAGGGCGTCGAAATATCCGGGCGTAATGTCGTCGAGCTGCGTCAGCATCCCACGATATCCCGTTGATTCGCTCTCGCCCTCGGGAAAAACCGTTCGCGCCAAGCCGCCGCCTAGAGGAAAGTTGGATGCGATGGTGGCGGACTTCACGCCCGGGGTCGCGTCGGCGCGCTCCACGGCTTCGCGAAAGAACTGTTGCGCGCGCCCTTCCTCGTAGTGCAATGCGCCGAGATCGAACGCCATCATGAAAAGATTTTTCGATTCGAAGCCCGGGTCCATTTGCTGCGCGTCGCGCATGCTTCGAATGAAGAGCCCCGCGCCCACCAGCGCGACCAGCGAGAGCGCGATTTCCGATACCACCAGCAAACTTCGCAAGGTGTTCCGGCCCCATCCGATCGAACCGCCGCGGCCGCCCAGCTTGAGCGTTTCCATTAAATTCGGCACAGAAGCCCTTAGCGCGGGCGCGACCCCGAAGAGCAGCCCCGTCACCAATGCGATCCCCAGCGTAAAGAGGAGCACGTGAGAATCGAGCGAAAGGTCGATGTCGTTCCGCTCGATGAACGGGGGCCTGAAGGACCACAAAACGCTCCGGCCCGCATAGGCGATAACCAGCCCCGCCACAGCCCCCAAGAGCGACAACAGCGTGCACTCCGTCAACATCTGCCGCATGAGACGCGACCTGCTTGCTCCAAGCGCGGCTCTCAGTCCCATTTCCTTTTCCCGCCGCGCGGCGCGCGCCAGCAGCAGATTCGCCAAATTCGCGCATGCAATCAGCAGCACTAGTCCCACCACGGCCATCATCATCATGCCGGCCAGGGCAATCTGATCGTGCTGGTTCGCTCCGACGGCTGCTTCCGAGAGTGATGTAAGCGCGATGCTGCGTCCCGCATTGTCTTTCGGATATTCTTTCTCGAGTCTTGATTCCATCGTTTTCAGCGAAGCCTCGGCCTGCCCCATCCCGACTCCAGGCTTGAGCCGCGCCACGGTAATTGTGTTCAGGAATCGCCGCTCGTTGAAGAAATCCTTGGCAAAGCCGGAAAGGACCTGGGGGTACATGCTTGTGGGAATCCAGATTTCTTCCGCGCCCGCAAATGTGAATGTCCCTTTAAACCCCCTTGGAGCGACCCCGATGATCGTGTACGGCATGGCGTTCAGCCTGAGGCTCTTGCCGACAATGTTCGGATCGGAACCCAGTTTGTTGGTCCAAAAACTGTAGCTGACCACCGCCAGATTATTTCCGCTGGGTTTGGTGTCCTCGTCCGCCGCGAAAAACCGGCCAACCGCCGGCTGGATGCCGAGCACCTCAAAATAATTCGCGCTCACCATTTGCCCGTTCACCTGCCGTGGCTCGGTTCCGCCGCTCCAGGTCAAGGGAGTTGGAATGATACAGGCCAGCCCTCATTCTGCGGCTGGTAATCCTGATAATTGGAAAAGGACATGCCCAATTTCGCCGCATTCGCAAAGCCTACTTTTGTCTTCGCATCGATCGTATCTGCCTCGACCAGTCGCGAGATGTCCTTCACCGGCAAGGGATGCAGAAGGATGGCGTTGACGACCGTGAAGATCGTGGTATTCGCACCTATCCCCAGCGCCAGCGACAATATCGCGACCGCGCTGAATCCCGGGCTCTTCAGCAGTACCCGGGCCCCGTGCTTCACGTCTTGCCAAAACGTTTCCATTTTGCCCTCCCAGCTGGAGTTAAAGGCTCGCGCCCCGTTCATCGCCGCTCTGCGGCTGTGGCCTCAGACTCCTGGCCCCAACTGCGGAATTTGCAGGTCCCGTTTCCGCGAACCTGCCTACTCCTTGCCCTTCTTCTCCTCGCCCAAGTCCCCGAACGGCCACAGATGGAAAGCTTTCAGCATTTCGTATTGACCCTGCTCCCGCAGCATTTTTGCCGTGCGCTCCGCAGGCCATGGGGCCGCAAACCGTTCAGGGCGGTCCGCGATCCAAAACGCGGTCATGGCCATCAATGTCGCGTTCTCGGCCAGCACTTCCGGCTTCACGGCATCCAGCGCGTCCGCCGCTGAGTGGTGCGTGTACTTGTACTCCGGCGAGTCCTGGTCCATATTGATTCCGGGTAAGCCGTTCATCGAAAATGGCAACGTATCGGTGCCACTGTCTACTTTGTCATTCACGGAAATTTTCCGGATTGCAGAGAGCGCTTCAACAAAAGGTTGAAAGCTCTCCACCAGATCGTCCCGGCCTCCTAACTGGTATTCCTTCACAAGTCCCTGCCCGGAATCGAGCACCAGATTTCCCAGATGGTTTGGCATCTCCGCCCGGTGCTGCCTCACGTAAGCAAAGGATCCGTCGAGTCCCTGCTCTTCTCCGGTAAACAAGACGAAGCGAATGGTCCGCCGCGGCCTCATGCCGGAGCGCACAATCGCCTCCGCCGAGCCCAGCACGCTCGCCGAGCCCGTGCCGTTGTCCGTGGCTCCCTCGGAAAGATCCCAGGAATCCAGGTGCGCTCCGACCACCAGCACCTGTTCCGGATTCTCGCGCCCGCGGATTTCTCCCACCACATTGGCCGTTTCCACCGGCCCGTTTGTAAACGTGTTCTGCACGTTGCACCGCACTCGCACCTTCTTCCCGCTCTCCACATATCTTTCCAGTTGCCCCTGATCTTCCGCGGTCATCGACAACACCGGAATTGCAAAATCGGCGTCGAACCCGAGAATCCCGGTGTGCGTGAGGTTCATTCCGGAGGCCTTCGACCCCGCTTGTCCTCCAATCACGGCAAGCGCCCCTGCTTTGCCGGCTGCCTTCAGGAAATCTCCGTATATCGCGAACAGCGAATCCACATTTTTCTTCGGCGTGCCCTGCAGGACCACTAGAACGATTTTCCCGGAATATTTCGGAGCGTTCTTGATTTCTTCATCGATATTGAAGAGGTTCGCGGTCACAACTTCTCCTTCCGCTCCTTCCGCTCGCGTCGAACCCGTCCAGCCCATCGCATCCACGTGCAGCGGTCTCCGTACCGGTTCAAGCAATTCCGCCTGCGCCGTGCCCCTCGTCCACCCGCGCCAGATCTGGTATTTCTCCGCGTGCACGTTTTCGAGGCCGATGGCCTTCATCTTGGCCATGCCCCATTCTTCGGCCTTTCTCTCTCCAGGCGTTCCGGTCACCCGCGAGCCAACGTCATCGCTCAGTTCCGTGAGGTATTGAAACGCGTGCGAGTCCATCAGCCCTTCGCCCGCAATCTTCACCAGCGCCGGTTTCGTTCCATCCTCGTCCGGCCCTTTCGGCGCCAGCCTGTTATCTGCCCGCAGCGTTCGTGCGCCCGCGGCGCACAGACCCAGCGCCACCACTGCCACGCTTGTCAAAACTCTTCGCATCCACCCTCTCCTTGCACTCTTGACGCACACAAACTCTACCACGCACTCAGACGCGCGCGTCTCCATTCGGTTTCTTCCTCTAAATGGCTTTTTCTCCTCTGGAGTCTTTGTTTTCTTTGTGCACTCTTCGGTCTCTGTGTCCTCTGTGTAAGATTCTTCGCTTTTTTCCAGGCGCCCGCCTCACTGGCTCGTGCATATCCGGCAACCTGCCCGCAGCCGTCTCTTTACGCACTTTCGCCCCCGCCCTACACTGCCCGTGTGGCCACGATGGGACTCCCCGGGCTTCTGCATCACTTTCTGCGAACCGTCGCCCTGCTTTGTTCCTGGGTTGCCTTCTTCGCCGCAGCGGCGCTCCCCCAACAATTGCCGCAAACCGAAAAGTCCGAACCCAAGCCGTCGGCGGAAAAAGCTCCTGAAAATCCCGCACAAATCGAACTGCTCGAAACCCGCATCCGGTTTGAAGCCAACGGCGACAGCCGCAAAGAAGTCCACGCGCGTGTACACATCAACAACGAACTCGGTGTTCGCCAGTTCGCCCGTCTCAATTTCGACTACAACCGCTCCTTCGAATCCGTCGAAATCCCTCTAGTTCACATCACCCATCCGAGCGGCGGCTCCGCCGACATCCTGCCCAGCGCCATCACCGACAATCCCAATCTCGCCGTCCTCAACGCCCCGGCCTACCACGACGTCCGCGTCAAATCCGTCCGCATCCTCGGCCTCGAGCCCGGCGACACTCTCGAATACCGCGTCATCACTACCGTTTCGCACCATCCCCTCGCCCCCGGCTTCTGGCTCGACCATTCCTTCGACCGCATCGGCGTGGTCTCCGAGGAGCATTTCCAGATTGTTCTACCCGCCTCTGTTCTTGCTTCTTCCCCACTCATCGTCGCCAAGAATGAAAAGGACAGACTAGAGCTCGAATCGCGCCTCGGTCCAGCGCCGGGTTGCGGCCTTTGCGGCGGCCTGCCGCCTCGATCAAAATTGTCCCTGGTAGTCCAGACAAAACCCACGGGCGAGACCCTCCCCCAGGCCGAATACGGGAAGGTCCAACTTTTCGCAAAGCAGTCCGTCTCTAAGGTTTCTATAGAACGATCTGGCCAGGGAAGCGACGCTCAAGTCTCCTACACCTGGCAAAGCAATGCGGCTCTTCAGAAATCGGATCGCGGCAGTGCATCAGCCGCTCTGCAAGATTTACCGGATATCGAAGTTGGGAGGACCTGGAGATGGCCAGAGCTGTCTTTCAAGCTCTATAAGGCTCTCTCTCTGCCGGATGAGCTGCCTAAAGTCGTCATTGGATTGGCTCGGCAACTGACCGCGGGGCTGGAGACGCCTCTCGCCAAAACGGAAGGTATCTATGATTTTGTCTCCGCAAAGCTCAGAACTGTCGATCTCCCGCTGGGAGCTACAGGCTTCAAACCGCGCGCCCTGGAGGACACCCTTTCTTCGGGTTACGCCACGCAGGAAGACAAGTTTTTCCTCTTTCAGGCGCTCGCCAAGGCCGTTGGCCTTGAAGCGGCGGCAGCCTTGATTGGTCCTTCGAAAAAGCTCGCCTCGTTGGTGGCCAACCCTGCGCGCTTCAACCACCTTTTGGTTTCTGTCACTTCTTGCGCATGTCTGCTCGATCCAAGTCTGGACGTCGCGCCCTTTCGAGTCCTCCCGGCGTCTTACCGTGGCAGCACCGCGCTGTTCCTCGGAATGGACACCGGCCCAATGGTGGATTTGCCGCCTTCCTCAATGATGGGCGTGATTCCTCACGACTTGCCCTTCCCCTCCGTGCAAAAAGTGGACCTGATCGCGTCGCTCGATGACTCTGGAAAGCTGGTGGCAAAGGTCAAGTACTCCATGCGCGGAGACAACGAACTGCTTCTTCGACTAGCGTTTCACCAAGCGCCAAAGGAAAAATGGAAGGAGATCGCCCAACTGCTGGCACTCTCCGACGGCTTCCGCGGGCAAGTCATCAACCTCACCGCATCCGATCCGTACGCCACGCGCGAGCCCTTCACGGTGGACTACGAAATCACGCAACCGAAATTTGTCGATTGGTCGAAGAAGCCCGTGCGCGTCCCCGCGCTGCTGCCCCAATTAGGCTTGCCCGATCCGCCCTCCAAACCCGCCCCCGGCGCTGCTGCTTCGCCCATCGAACTGGGCACGCCGCTCGAAGTGCAGACCAGCGTTACCCTTCATCTTCCACCGGGCGCCACCGCACAGGTCCCCACGGGTACCTCCGTCAACCGCGATTACGCTTCCTTCAGCTCCCAATACTCCGCAAGAGGCCAAACCATCACCGCCACCCGTCACATCAATTTCTTGCTGCGCGAAATTCCCGCCGCCCGCGCCACCGACTACAACGCCTTCCTCCATGCCGTCCAGTCCGACCAAGCCCAGCTCTTCACCCTCGTTGGACCCTAACACATGGCCCTGCAACTATTTCCAGTGGCTTGAGTGTCTTTGCCAG
>QHYF01000051.1 GCA_003224075.1 Acidobacteriota bacterium | reverse complement strand
CAGCGGCTCGGTCGCGGCGCTTGCCCGCGCTTTCAGCCGCTATCTGGCCGAAATCATCCCGCTCACTCCGTTAGCCTCTACATTCGCCGCCGTCGCCATGATCGCCGTGGTCACCATCGTGAACGTGTGGGGGACGCGCAAGAGCGCGGATTTGCAGAATTGGACCACGCTCGCCAAAGTCGGCATCATCGTTCTCCTCAGCGCCGTATTGCTTGCCATGGGCCGGCACTTCAGCGATCTGCCCTCCGCCATGGGTACAACGCAGCACGGCCACGCTCTCTGGTCCAATTTCGGCCTGGCTATGATCGCCGTCCTCTGGGCCTACGAAGGCTGGCAGTTCGGCACTTACAGCGCCGGTGAAGTCGTCGAGCCGCAACGGAATTTCCCGCGCTCATTTCTCGCGGGTTCCTTGCTTCTAGCAGGCCTGTACATGATTGCCGTTATCGCGTACCTCGCGGCCCTTGGTCCCGTCGCATCCACGGCCAGCGAAGCCATCGCCGCCACGGCCGTCGCCGCCGTCCTGGGCCGCAATGCCCAAATCATCGTTGCTCTCACGATCCTCGTCTCCACTTTCAGCGCCGCCAACAGCGTGATTCTCACCGCCCCTCGCGTCTTCTACGCTATGGCCAACAACAACCTCTTCTTCAAAAAGCTGGCCGAGGTTCATCCGCGTTTTCAGACTCCCGCGGCCGCGGTCGTCGCACTCGGTGTGTGGTCCGCCATCCTTGCTGCCGCCGGCAAATTCGCGGAACTCATTGGCGGAGTGATTTTTATTGGCTGGATCTTTTATGGACTGGGCGGGCTGGTCATTTTCCCCATTCGCCGCGCGGGGGCAGGTCGGCCCATACCCTATCGCGTTCCGGGCTATCCGTGGACGCCGCTTATCTTTGTTCTCGCCGCGGCGGCCATCGTTTGCAACGCCATCTATCTTGCTTTCCGCGACCCAAAAGAATTCATCCACCTCGAGGTCGCCATCCTGCTCTTTCTCCTTGGCCTCCCCGCCTATTTCTTCTGGCGCACGCGGGCCTCCTCTTGAATTTGCGGCAGCGCCTCGCTACAGGAAAGAAGATTCCTTATGGGGAGCTGAATGAGTCCTGAGGATGGGACTCGGCAAGGTTCCTCAAAGTAATCTCGCGCGCTTGGCGAACGCGCTCGCTCGCTGAGCCACTCGGTTCAAGCCTCAGATAAGCATCCAGATTCTGGAGTTGCGCGCGGTAATCGTGTCTGCGACCGTAAACATCTGAGATCACCAGGTAGGCCTCCGCGAAATTGGGGTTGCGGAGCAGTGCCTCACGCGCGCTTCTTTCCGCCTCATCCACGCGATCCAATCGCAAGAGCGCCATGCCCAGAATTGAATGACCATCGGGGGAATGATCGTCCGCTTCCAATCCCCTGCGAATGACTTTCTCCGCCTCTCCTGGATTCCCTTCCAGATAAAGGAGATAGCCGATTCCAAACGCCGCCCTGGCGTATCGCCCACCGCTTAAATCAATGGCCTTTTGAAACGCTTGCATGGCCTCCGCATGGTGACCGAGCCTCAACTCCGCAACACCCGCGTGGTAGTGCGCCTCGTAGTACTCCGGATACGCCGCGGTGGCTCTCCTGAAATGGACCAGGCTGCTTCCAGGGTCATTCTTTATCAGGCGATCCAATCCTTTTTGCAGCTCTTCCTGCGCTTTTTCGGGAATCCTCAATTCGTGTACAGAAACGGTGTACCTGTTTGGGCCAACTCGCGGCCCCGTGGACGATTTGAGGTAAAGCACAAGCTCCGAGGAAGAGCCATCCAGCTGCGCGCTGCTCCGCGCGGAGTCGTACCCAGCTTCATCAATCACGATTTCGTACGTGCCGGGAGGAAGGTGCTGAAGTCTAAAGTGGCCCTCAAGGTCCGTCAAAACGCTGCGAAATATCCCGGCCACATGCGATTTCAAGCTCACGGCCACCTGGCTCGCCGGCCGCTTGTTCGCCTCCAAGAGCACCGTTCCGGAGATCTCCCCTCCCACACCCGCAAAGTTGGAGACCTGCGCGCTCGCTATCGGCGTCCAGGCGATTACTGCGAAGCTCAGCAAGAGGTTCAGGAAGATGATCCTGGGGAATCCAATCCGCAGACTTGACTTCTCGACTTCCAGTAATTCGCGCCGCATCTCGACCAACTGCGCACTTTTGAGAAGTTTTCTCGGGGGACTAGCGGTTGGAGAGGTTCATCCGCGCGGACGCCAGCAGCCACATCCTTCGGTCATTTGCTTGCCGCAGTTGTGGTTTCGCCAGTGCCGCTTTGCGCCACTTCTCCTCGACCAACCGTCGCGTGCGCGGACCTGCTGCAAGAGGTGCACGGCGCATGCCAAGAGTCCTGCGGCGCCAGCCGTAGTTTAGGCGGATGCGGCAGCACTTATCCGGGCGAGTTCAGATCGCTCCCATCTTCTTTTCTTTCAATGTGGCGCCGTTGGCAGTTTTCCTCAGGAATGTTTTCCCCGTGCCCATCTAGGCACTAACCAGTGAATCGAATTTGGCCTTCGTAGCTTTCGGAAACTGTCTCAAGCCGCGACACGCGTCCCATCTTGACTCACATTGAGATTCACGAGCCTCCATGCGTGGAGCCCTATGGCAGCGCGCGTCGGATGAGCGGATTCCTTTCGTTCAACGCCTCGTGACCCTAGCCAGCGACCCATCGGGTCTTAACCTGTATCGAAACTGCGGTGCTCATAACCCCGGCAACCCGGGGCTTCTCCGCCCATCCGATTGCGGCCTTGGCCGGATTGTCTTCCCTTCCTAGGGTAGATAGCTTAAGCATGGGTGGGAAGGCCCCTATTGCAGAAACAGCGGCCTGTCATGCTGAAATTAGGGCCCGCACGTTTGGTGGCACGCTTTTCCTCCAGCCTGACGAACCGCGATTGGTCCAATCGCATGAAGCAGCAGTTTCATCAACGCAGCGCTCACGGCACCGATGAAGTTGAAGGTGCGCGGCCCGCCAACCCGGACGAAACTCCAGGCGCTTCCGCTTCAGTGATACGGCGGGCCTCCCACAAGCACTATCTCCTTAAGGTCGCAGTGAAGTTAGAGCAGAACCCTCTCGCTGGAGATATTCCCAGACAGAGCGTTCATTAGGTGGCGCCATGTGTACTCAGCAAGTGATTCTCGATTCGACCCTGCGCAGTTCACGGACGCTGGAATTTGAAGAGGCGCTGCGCGCGAAAATCGTCAGCCAGGAGGAAGCGCTACAGGCCATGGTTGATCTGTATCAGGTCTTTAGCGCTGGCTTGAACCCGCCTGGGCGCCCGGTAGGGAGCCTCCTGTTCCTTGGCCCGACAGGTTGCGGGAAGACGCGGGTCGTGGAGGCAGCCGCGGAAATCCTCTTTGGAGACTCGCAAGCGGTGATCAAGGTGAATTGCGGAGAATTTCAACATTCTCATGAGATTTCGAAACTGATTGGCTCGCCTCCGGGGTACTTGGGCCATCGGGAGACACATCCGATGATCACTCAGGAGGCGCTGGCGGCAAGCCATACGGACAAACTCAAGCTGAGCTTCCTCCTCTTCGATGAAATCGAGAAAGCCAACGACGCTCTCTGGCAGCTTCTTCTCGGCATGCTGGACAAGGCCACCTTGACGCTGGGAGACAATCGGAGAGTGGACCTGTCGCAAACCGTGATCTTCATGACTTCGAACCTCGGCAGTGCTGAAATCACCGAATTGATGCAGGGCGGCATGGGTTTCGTCCAGCCGAAGGACAAACCCACCACGGGTCTTGACGAAAAGGTGGAACGCACTGCGGTGGAAGCCGCGCGCCGCACGTTTTCACCGGAGTTCATGAACCGTCTCGACAAGCTCGTGGTGTTTCATTCTTTGAGCCCCGAACAACTCGAGAAAGTCCTGCAAATAGAGTTGAACCAGGTGCAACGGCGCGTCCTGGAAACTGACAAACGGCGGTTCCTGTTCCACGTGACCGATGCGGGACGCCAATTCATTTTGCAGGAAGGCACGGACCGCCGCTACGGCGCGCGGCACCTGAAGCGCGCGATTGACCGCCACGTGATCTCCCCGCTGGCGAACCTGTTGGCGACGGAACAGGTGAAGATGGGCGACACCCTGTGCATTGACTGGGACACGCGCGTTGGGCGCTTGGTGTTTTGGAAGGAAAGCCCCGAGGCGGCCGCAGTGCTGAATGTATCGAAGCGGACACCAAGCCAGCTGCAAGTAGTGGGGACTGCAGGCGGCCGCAGTACAGAAATCCCCTCGCCCGCGAGGGCCCGTGGGGTGGGAAACAACAAATAAGCAGTCAGCCGGGGCGGACTCAATCTTTGGGGCACGACCATTTGCCTGGGCCCTTTTCTTTGGTTCACGATTCACAGCTTGCAGGCCACGGATCGCGCTTCAAGGCACACGTCGCTCCCCTACAAGAGACTCAGAGGATCCATATCCACCAGCAGCCCCGTTTGCGGAATCTCTTTGGTGTCGCAATACGCCAAGGCGCCATTCAGCAGCTTCGTTAACACCGAACGCTTCGGGGACTTCAGCAGGAACTGGAACCGGTGCTCTTTTTTCAGCCGTGCTAGCGGCGCCGTCGCCGGGCCCAGGACTCGCACGTCTTTTCCGTCATGCGGGGAAAAATACTCCGAAAGCTGCCGCGACCACCGGATCGCTTTCTCCAAACTCGTATCGCGGACGATCACGTTGGCTAACGACGTAAACGGCGGGTACGCCATCATTTGCCGGAAGTGCAACTCCCGCTCAAAGAATGCGCTGTAGTCCTGCCTCACCGCATCCTGAATCGCATAATGCTCGGGATAAAAAGTCTGGATCAGCACTCGCCCCGCGAGTTCCCCGCGCCCCGCGCGGCCCGCCACTTGCGTGAGCAACTGAAACGTTCGCTCCGCCGCGCGAAAATCCGGCAGGCTCAGCGAGGAATCCGCGCCGACGACGCCGACGAGCGTCACGCGTTGAAAGTCGTGACCCTTTGCCAGCATCTGCGTGCCAACGAGAATGTCCAGCGCGCCACCCGCGAATGCGCCCAGTGTTTCCTGATACTGCCGCTTCGTCCGAGCCGTGTCCCGGTCCAGGCGAGCTATGCGCGCGCCGGGAAATTCTTTGCGCAGCCTCTCTTCCAAATGCTCGGAGCCTTCCCCAAAAAAATACACGTATTGCGACTGGCACTTCGGACAATGCTTCGGCACCGGCTGAATCGAGCCGCAATAATGACATTCCAGCCGGTTGCGGTGCTTGTGATACGTCATTGAAATGCTGCAGTTCATGCATTGCACGGAAGCGCCGCAGCTTCGGCACAGCACGGACCACGAATACCCGCGCCGGTTGATCAGCACCAGCGCCTGCGTGCCATTCGCCAAACACTCGTGAATTCCCGCGTGCAACGCCGCGGAAATCGGGCTCGCCTGGTGTGTCTGCTGAAACTCCTCGCGCAAATCCACAATCTCCACGTTCGCGAGTGAGCGGTCCGCCACGCGCGACGGCAATATCAGCAGTTCGTACTTTCCGTTCCGCGCGTGGTGGTATGTTTCCATCGACGGTGTGGCCGAACCCAAAAGCACGTGCGCGCCTTCCATTTTCGCGCGCACAATTGCAACATCGCGCCCGTGATATCGCGGTGTTTCTTCCTGCTTGTAGCTGCTCTCCTGCTCTTCATCGACGATGATCAGCCCCACATTTTCCAGCGGAGCGAATATCGCCGACCGCGTCCCCACTACGACGCGCGCCTCGCCGTTCCGAACGCGCCACCATTCGCGCGCGCGTTCCACGTCGCTCAGCGCCGAATGCAGCACGGCAACGCCTTCGAACTGCGCGCCAAACCACGACCGGCACTGCCGCCCGATCCACAGCGTCAGCGCAATCTCCGGCACCAGGATGATCGCGGTTTCCCCGCGCGCCAGCGTTTCCTGCACCGCGCGTAAGTACACTTCGGTCTTCCCGCTTCCGGTCACGCCGTGCAACAACCGCACGCCAAACTCACCCAATTCGGAACGCGCACGTATGCCTTTCAGTGCGCTCTCCTGGTCGGGATTCAATTCATGCGCCGGTGGCGTGTACCCCACATCAAACGCATCCTCCGCCGGATCGATCGGCTCCTCCCAACTCTCCAGCAGCCTATCGCGCAACATCCGATCGATTACGGAACGCGTCACGTGCGCCAGCTTCAGCAGTTGCGGAAACGGCAGCGGCCCTCGCTCTGTTTCCAGCAACTCGCGGACGCGCTGCTCTTTCTCTCCGGGAGATTCAGAAGCTGTGGAAGGTTTCCAGGCGACGATGCGCTGTGTTTTGCGATTTCGCCCGACGACTTCTTCTCGAAATTCGATCAAGCCGCGCCGATGGAGCCTCAGAAGAACGCTACCGTCGACCCCAGGCCGGTCAGAAGGGCGGAGTACCAGGGACGATTTCTTGCGTGAGAGAAGCCCCAGCAATTGACCCTCTTCGTTCGAAAGCCCCGAGGATGCCAGAGGGTTTGCGTCCCCCTGCATTCGTTTTTCGATCATCTCCTTGCCCCCTGGCGTCAGGACAACATGACGTTGTGAACGGAGTTCGACAATCGGCGGCAGCATCGCGCGAAACACATCGCCGATCGGCGCAAGGTAATAGCCGGCGATCCAGCGGGCCAGCTCGATCAACTTGGGGGTGAGCGCCGGCACAAAATCCAGCGCGCGCGTGAGCTCGCGTACTTTCGTTCCTTCAGGCGGGCTCTGCACAAATTCGACGACTACGCCGACCATCGCTTTCTTTCGAAACGGCGCGAGCACTCGGCTGCCCGGCGCTACGGATCCGCACAATGCCTCCGGCACCGCGTAAGTAAACGTCGTCCGCAGCGGCACCGGCAGCGCCACATTACAAAGAGAAGAATTCATCTCGCCGTGTAGTGTATCAGCAGGAGGAAACGTCACAAAAAAACGGGGAAACAAGGGTGTGCCGCTGACCGGGGAAATTATCTGCTAATCAGAAGAATGCCGGCAAAAATCGTCATGATCCCGGCCCATTGCCACCGCGAAACATTTTCCTTCAGAAAAATGGAGGCAAGCCCGACCGTCACTGCGCCATACAACGAGCCGAGCACGCTGATCACCGCCACTTGTTCCATTTGCATTCCGCGATTGCTCAGCACAAACGCGGCGGTATCAAACGCTCCCATGCCGAGGACCATCCAGCGCACTTCGCCCCGGGGTAGACGCATCGGCTGATTCGCAAGAAAGATCACCGTGCCTGTCAGCGCGGTGCTCGTGATTCGGATCATCCACACTGTTTGTGTGGCGCCGACACGCGGAATCACTCGAACGCCCAGCAGCCAAAAGAGCACACCGAATCCAACTGCCGCCGCGATCGCCCAGCCAATCCCCCGGCCACCCATTCGAACCGCGGGCGCACCGTTCTCGTCCGGCGCATGCTCTCCGCCAGCGACAATCGCGACGCCAAGCAGCGTGAGAATAATTCCGGCTGTTCGAACGGGAGTCAGCCGGTCACCGCTCATCCATGACAGCAACAGCGTCAGCGCGGGATAACTCGCCGAAAGGGGCGCCACGACCGCCATCTTCCCGATTTCGAATGCGCGATATAGCGCAAGCGTCGAACACGCGTTGAAGAATCCCGCCAGTAATCCCCAGGCCCACGGCTGCCACCCTGATCCATCCGTGAGATGCCCCCAGCCGCCGAGCCACGGCAGACAAATTGTTAACAGAAGAAAGCCGATGAACTGCATATAAAGCATTGTCCGCAGCGTGCCGATACGGTGGGTCGCGAAGCGGGCAATAAAATCGGCGCTCCCCCAAGTGAGCGCCGTCAGAAGTCCCAGCAAGATGCCCATGACGAATTAGGCGGATTTGCCTTTCTTCGCTTCGAGGCCGAGCACGGTCATCACTTTCTGCAGGTCTTTCCAGACTTCGCCCTTGGCGTTCGGATTGCGCAGCAAATAGGCGGGATGATACGTGGCCAATAACTTTCTTCCGCGAAATTCGAGCCACTGTCCGCGATATTGCGAAATCCCGCGATTGGTTTCGAGCAGCGTTTGCGCGGCAACACTTCCGAGGCAAACGATCACTTTCGGCGCAATCACGTCGATTTGCCGCAGCAAGAACGGCGAACAGGTGGCGACTTCGTCTTTTTCCGGCTGGCGATTCTCGGGCGGGCGGCACTTCACCACGTTGCAGATGTAGACGTCTTTTCGCTGCAGCCCCATGGCCTCGATCATCTGCGTGAGCAATTTTCCGGCGCGGCCGACGAACGGCAATCCTTGCGCATCTTCATCGGCGCCCGGGCCTTCGCCGACAAAGACGAGTTCGGCCTTGGGATTCCCGTCGCCGAAAACAATCTTGTTTCGCCCCTTGTGCAGCTTGCATCGCGTGCACTCGCCAAGGTCCTCGCGAACCCTGGGCAGCGTGTCATTCGCAATTTTGTTTACCGCTTCGAACAGCGACGGTCCCGCCGCCGGCAACGGCAAAGAAATGGCCTTTGGAGCAGCTGGCGGCACGACATGCGCTACTTTTGGCAATTCAGGCTTGAGGGCACGTTTCGGCAAAGTTGGTTCCTCTTGAGGGCTCACGTTCGAACGAGATGCGGCCCCAGACGTTTCGAATCCTTGCTCGATACCCGGCGCAACCGCCGTTCCGCGGTCTCGATAAAACAGGCCGATTCCCAGGTCTTCATAGAAAGCCAGCCGGTCGGATAGTTTTTTCTGGAGAGGTTCGGGGTTACGCTCGGCCATGGCGGGTTCAAACGGCGGAGCGCTTGGCGGCGCTTGTTCCGTGTAAAACGCTGCGCAGGCGAAGGACTTCGTCCAAAATCCGCTGCGCCACTTCGCTTTTATTCAATTTCGGAAGCGCGAGGTCGCGCCCATCACGGGAGAAAAGTGTCACGACATTCGTATCCTGATCAAATCCCGCGCCCTCGGCGGTGACGTCATTGGCGACGATGAGATCGGCATTTTTCGCAGAAAGCTTTTTCCGCGCGTTTTCGGCGACGTGGCCGGTCTCGGCGGCAAAACCGGCCACAAGTTTCTGGCCCTTATTCCTAGCCACCTCCGCGAGAATGTCCGCAGTCGGCTCGAGCGAGATGGTGAGCGGACCATTGCCTTTCTTGATCTTCTCCGCGCGTCGCTCCGCCGGCCGGTAATCCGCGACGGCTGCCGCCAAAATCGCGATGGAGCACTGTTCGAATCGCTGTACAACCGCGCGGCGCATCTCATCGGCGGTTCGCACATCGATGCGCTCCACCCCGGCCGGTGTTTCCAAATTCGTTGGCCCACTCACTAAAAATACTTTCGCGCCGCGCTGCGCCGCCGCTTCGGCAACGGCGTAACCCATTTTCCCGGACGAACGGTTGGTCAGATAGCGTACAGGATCGAGATCCTCGCAAGTGGGTCCTGCAGTGACGAGGATCGTCTCCCCTTCCAAATCCCGCTGCGCATGCAGCGCCTCTCGCACTGCAGCAAGGATGGCCTCTTGTCCTGCCAGCCGCCCTGCGCCGGTCATTCCGCAAGCGAGATAACCCTCATCGGGATCGACAATCTTCACGCCGCGCGCCCGGAGCATCTTCACATTTTCTTGTGTGGCCTCATGATTCCACATATTCACGTTCATGGCAGGAGCCACCACAACCGGTGCGGTCGATGCTAAATACAACGTGGTGAGAAAATCGTCGGCAATTCCGCGCGCAAGTTTCGCGATGATATCGGCAGTGGCCGGTGCGACCACCAGCAGGTCCGTGCGCTGGGCAACGGCGATATGTTCGATTGCGCTTTCAAGGTTGGCTTCCCCGCCGGAAGAATCACCGAAGAGGTCGGTGATCACTTTCTGCCCGCTCAGCGCCGCAAACGTCAGCGGGGTTACGAACTCCCGCGCTCCGCGCGTCATCACCACTTGCACGCTGAAGCCGTCCTGCTGCAGGCGGCGCACAAGTTCCGCGGCCTTGTAGGCCGCCACGCCACCGGTTACACCAAGCGTGATTCGCATTGCTGCCTTCCGCGGCCCGCTATTTCCGCCGCTTGCTTCCGTCCTTATCCTCGCCAATTGCTGCCGGCTCCGTGAATTCATATTCGAGCAGGCTGTGCTCCAGCTCTTCACAGGCGATTCGCGTGGCCTTCTGCGTTCTCGGATTCTCGATCAGCGGCGGCGCTCCGGCCATGAGTTGCCGCGCGCGCCTGGCCGCGAGCACCACGTAAGCAAACTGGCTCTCCGGAGCTTTCGTCTGCACGGTCATTTCAGTCTTTCCCTCCAAATGATGCCAGAAGTTGTTCTACCCGGCCCCGCCGGCGGGCGCTGGTGCAGCGCTCGGCGATTACAATTGCCTGTACTTCCCGGCCGGCGCGTTCCACGTCGTCATTCACCACGCAAAAATCGTAATACTTACCGAACTCCGCGATTTCATCGCGCGCTTTGGCCAGGCGGCGCGCGATTTCTTCATTGGAATCCTGGCCGCGGTCGCGCAGCCTGCGCTCCAGCTCCGCGCGCGAGGGCGGCAAAATGAAAATCGCCACTGATTCCGGCAATTTTTCCTTTACCTGAGCGGCGCCCTGGACGTCGATCTCCAGCACCAGGTCGAGTCCCTTCTTCCGCGATTCCTCCAGCCACTTCTTCGGCGTGCCGTAGGAATGTTTTCCGAAGACTCGGGCGTATTCCAAGAATTCGCCGCGCGCGGCCATAGCTTCGAATTCCGCTTCCGTCACGAAATCATAGCATTTCCCGCTGGCCTCGGTCGCGCGACGCGGCCGCGTAGTACATGAAACCGAAGGCATCGTGCCGGGCAACTCCAGAATTTTTTGCACCAAAGTCGATTTCCCCGATCCCGAAGGCCCCGACACAATCAATACCAGCGGCGTAATCTCAGTCGCCATGCTCATTCGATGTTCTGCACCTGCTCCCGCAGTTTTTCGATGTCGGCCTTGATCTCCAAAGCCAGTCCGGTCATGGCCAGCGCTTCGCTCTCAACGCCCGGTGTCTTTGAGAGCATTGTGTTGGCCTCGCGATGCATCTCCTGGAGGAGAAAGTCCAGCTTCTTACCCAGTTCACCCGCGCCATCGAGCAGTTTCGCAAACTGTTGCAGGTGACTCCGCAGGCGGTCCAATTCTTCACTGATATCGCTGCGTTCCGCAAGCAGCGCGGCCTCCTGCGCGAGGCGCGCGGGTTCGATGGCGATTCCGCCGAGCAATTCCTTCAGCCTGGTTTCCAGCCGCCTCGCAAAGGCCGGGCGCAACGTGGTCGCGAGCCCGCGCACCTGCTCCACCTGGCCCCCGATTCGCGCCAGCCGATCGCGCAACTCTTCCACAAGGTGCTTGCCTTCTGCGCGGCGCATGTCATCCAGCTTTGCGAGCGCATCACGCAAACAGGCGTCCAGGGCTTGCCCGAGTTTTTCCTGTTCTTCTTCCGTCTCCGGGAGGGCGCCTGCGAACCCGGCGATCACTCCCGGCAGGCGCAGCAAGGAAACAACGTCCACGTCCGCCGCTGCGCGCGTCTCCTGTCGCAGCGCTTCCGCGGCGCGCAGATAGGCCTGGGCGAGTTCTTTGTTCAACTGCACGGGTGCGGCTGTTCCAGGTTCCGCATTCACGTGAATTTCGAGATGCCCGCGATGAATGTGTTCGCGCACAATCTGCCGCAGCCGCAGATCATAGAGATCAAATCCCTCCGGCATGCGCAGTTTCAAATCCAGAAACCTGTGATTCACGCTTTTGACGCTGACGCGCACGGCCCACCCATTCTGCTCGCCGCGCGCATGCGCGTAACCGGTCATGGATAGGCACTCGGGACGCTTGGTTTGTGCTGGTTTTTTTTCGCTCATGAGGGATCGACCGCGCTGGTCAAATTTGGCGCCTCCGTCTGCGCGACCGTCAGCACGCCGTCATCGGCGAACTGCAGATCGTGAAGCCGCGCATAGGTACCGCCGCGCGCCATCAGTTCCATGTGTGTGCCGCTTTCGCGAATCTGGCCGTCTTCGAGAACGAGAATCTTGTCGGCCCGGCGGATGGTCGCCAAGCGGTGCGCGATCACAAACGTCGTCCGGCCCACCATCAAATTGATCAGGGCCTTTTGCACGTATAATTCGGACTCCGCGTCCAGCTCCGAAGTGGCCTCATCCAAAATAAGAATGGGAGAATCCTTCAGGATGGCGCGCGCAATGGCGATTCGCTGCCTTTGCCCCCCGCTGAGCCGTGTCCCGCGCTCTCCAATCACGGTGTTATAGCCCAGGGGGAGCTCCTGGATGAAATCGTGAGCGAGCGCCGCCTGCGCCGCGGCGACCACTTTCTCCTTGGGAATATTGGTGAGTCCATAGCAGATGTTGTTCCACACCGTGTCGTGAAAGAGAATGTTTTCTTGCGAGACCACGGCGATCTGTTCGCGCAAAGACTTGATGGTAACGTCGCGGATATCCACACCGTCGATGCGAATCGACCCCGAGGTCGCTTCATGGAATCGCGGCAGGAGGTTCACCAGCGTGCTCTTGCCGGCTCCGCTCGACCCCACCAGAGCGATCACTTCCCCGCGTTGTGCGTGGAGTTGAATCTTTTCCAGCACGCTGCCGGAATGGTCGTCATAGGCGAAACCGACATTCTCGAATACGATCTCGTGCGAAAAGGGCGCAAGCGGTTTTGCGCCGGGCTGTTCGCTGACTTCCTCCTGCCGGTCCAGGTAGGCGAACACCTGCGTGCTTACACCCAGCACAGCCTGGAGCTGCTGATAGATGTAGCCGGTTCGCTTGATGGGCATGTAGGCATTGAACATGGCATACAAGAAGGCGAAGAACTGGCCTTCGGTCATGAGCTGGTGGCGGATTTGATCGCGCGCATAGAGAAGCAAAAGAGGGATGGCGATGGCGCCGAGCAGATCCATCAGCGGTCCGGTGATGACCGCAGCGCGAACCCAGCGCATGTTTTCACGGAGAAGCCTGCGCGCCGCTTCGCGGAACTTGCGAATCTCGAAATCCTCCATGCCGAAGGCTTTTACGACGCGATTGCCGCTGACCGTTTCCTGCAGAATCTGGCTCAAGTCGCCCAGGCGCGTTTGACTGTTTTCCGCGGAGCGCCGGATTTTGCGGCCGAACTTGTTTACCGGCCAGGCGACAAGCGGCAGCAAGAGGCCGCAACCGAGGGCCATTCTCCAATTGATTCCCAGCAGCACGGCAACAAAAACGATGAACGTAAAACCTTTTTGAAATAGATCGGAGAGCCACTCGCTCAGAGCGTAGCGCACGCGCTCGACGTCGTTGATGGCCGTGGAAATCAGGCGCCCGGTGGGATGGTGCTGAAAAAAGCCAATGGGTTGTCGGATGACGCGGGCGTAGACCTGGTTGCGCAGATCGGTGACGGCGGCGAGGCCGCAATGTTGAATCTCCATGGTGCCAATGTATTCGGCGATGGCTTTGCCAAAGAAGAGAATGACGAGAGAAATGGCGAAAACTGTCCAGACGTGATGGATGCGCGCGGGAAAATAATCATTCAGATAGATGACCCGGCCACTCCAGGGAATGGTGCCGAGCGGCAAGCGCGAGCTAGTGGCCCCAGGATTGAGAACGAAGTCCACGGCCAGCCTGATCATGAGCGCCACGCCCCCTTCGGCGAGGGCCACAAAGGCTACCAGGATCACGCCGACAGTGAACCGGAACGAGTACGGCCGCACATAAGTCAGCAGACGCTTCAATTGTGGTGAAAACAACGAGGCCACGCTGCAGGCTCCCCCTGACCTACCCCCTTGTAACGCTATTCGCGGCATCGCGGCGTGTCAAGTTTCCGCGGGCGGTTGTGTTCGGGAACTCGGACCGCCGGCCCGCTCATTTCTCGATGTCGCGGTGAATGACCTTTGTCGAATAGCCGCGCCTCCCAAGCGCTCTCTTCAGCCACTCCGACATCATTACCGAGCGATGTTTTCCACCGGTGCAGCCAAAGGCGATCGTCAGGTAGCTCTTCCCTTCGCGGATGTAGTGAGGGATCAGATACGTCAGCAGGCTTTCGATGCGCCGCAGAAATTCTCCGGTCTGCGGAAACGACTGGATGTATCGCCGAACTTTCGGATCTTTGCCGGTGTACGGGCGCAACCGCGGCACAAAATGCGGGTTGGGCAGAAACCGCACGTCAAAGACCAAATCCGCATCTGACGGCACACCGTAGCGGTATCCAAAGCTCACCACCGACACCAGCATCGGCCGCGTGTCCGGATTCTTGAATCGCCGGGTGATGAAGTGCCGTAATTCGTGCACGTTGAATTGCGTGGTGTCGATGACCACATCGGCCAGCTTGCGGATCGGCTCCATGAGCGCGCGCTCGTGTGACAAACTCTCGCGCACCGAATAGTTCTTCCCGAGGGGGTGAGGGCGCCGGGTCTCGCTGTACCGCCGCAACAGGGCATCTTCGTTCGCCTCGATAAAGACCAGGGTGATGGGATGATCCTTACTCAAGTGTTTGAGCAGTCCGGGGAGCTTCTCGAGTTGCAGCCCTTCGCGCGCATCCACCAGGAGCGCGGCTCGCGCAAAGTCGCCCTCTCCGGCGGCATGCAATTCGGCAAAAATGGGGATGAGCTCGACGGGAAGATTGTCCACGCAGTAAAAGCCCATGTCCTCGAAGGCTCGCAGGACCGTG
>QHYF01000223.1 GCA_003224075.1 Acidobacteriota bacterium | reverse complement strand
TTGGTCTGTAAGACGATCCAAAGTGCCGGCTTGCTCCATAGGGGCCGGATCGAGAGCGATGAATACCTGCGAGAGATTGGTCTCCCGCTCGGACTCGGCAGGAATCTGGTGCGTTGCCAGTCCTCCTGACAGCAGTGCTGCCAGCAAATCCAGCATCAATGCCAATCCCGAACCCTTCCAATAACCGATCGGCAAAGCTCTCTTTGACGTCTCGATGGCAGCGGGATCGCGAGTGAACTGCCCCGCAGTGTCAAAACCACCGTCCACCGGCAATTGCTCGCCCCTCATGCGATAAGCCGCCAGAGCGCCGTAGGAAAACTGCGACATCGCCATGTCCAGGACTACATGTCCCTTCGGCCGCGGCACGGCGATAATCAGAGGATTGTTGCCGGCGCGGGGATCGCTGGCGCCCCAGGGCGGGAGGTTTGCCAGCGTGTTCGTCCAGCAGATCCCGATTACGCCGGCGTCGGCCGCCTGCCAGCCGTAGCTGCCTCCGCGCATCCAATGATTTGTGTTCGCCAAAGCGACACAGCCGATGCCGTGCTGACGGGAGAGCGCGATGGCCCTGGCCATGCCTTGGTAAGCATTCAGATTGCCGGGACCGCTCTTTCCGTCCCAGCGCTCCAGCGACCCGAACGTTTTCACAATCTCCGGCTCGGCGTTGACAACAATGATCCCGCTCTGAATCATGCGAAGGTACTGGGGAAAGCGGTTCAATCCGTGCGAGTAGATTCCGTCGCGGCTGGCTTCCGCGAAGAGGCGTGCGGAAAGAGCGGCGCGCTTCTGCTCGAAACCGAGCTTGAGCAATACGCGCAGAAGAACATCGAGAACATCCGTGTAAGGTATTCGAAGCATGATCAATCTTCCCTTCGACTCGCCGCGCTCGCCCAGGACAGCGACCCCCGGCAACCGGGACTTCCTGGTTCCCGCCGGGGCGCAAAGAACGCGCCTCTTCGGATCGCTGCTAACCATAACATCCCCCGGGGGGTCTTGGATGTGTGGCAAGGAAAGGACATAGGCGAAGAACGTCGCGTGGCTGCATCTCCGGTGGCGGAAGTCCACGAGACTTCACCGGAGTCCAAAATGCGGACCGGGATACCCGTACCCCCACCCCCCACCTTTTTGTAAGTGCGGATTCTAAACGACTTACAGGAGAATTTTTCGTAAGTGCGGATTCTAAAGGGGTTATAAGTCCTTTGTTTCCCGCAGATCCGAGGGGTGCTTGTAAGTGCGGATTATAAAGGAGTTGCGGGAGGGGGTCTTGGAAGTGCGGATTGTAAAGGAGTTAGTGGTGAGTGGCGAGTGACGAGGTATCAGGGAAGAACGAAATGACGAGGAGTTTTCACCACAGAGGACACAGAGGACACAGAGATGGGGAAAAGAGGGAGAGAGGAAAGAGACGCGGTTGAAAGTCGAAAGTTGAAAGTTGAGGGTCAACCCAAGAGAAGAAGAATCTAACGCCCCGAGAAACTCCCCGACAAAGTCGCGGCAGGCGGGACAGGTGCCGACACCCCGACCCGGTCCCCCAGAGGCTCCCCGAGAAGGTCGGGGCAGGCAGGCCAGGCGGGGGTGGCGGGGTAAACGCCGTGTGCAGAGGTTTCGCGGAGAAGAGGAGGCAAGACGATGATCTGAGCTAGGAAACACGAAGGAGAGTAGCACAGAAGTAAACGGTTTGTCAATTACTTTTTTGGTTAGCGTTCGAATGGAGCGGGAAGGTATTGAAAAGGCAGGGGTTGAAGGTTGATATGGGGATGAGTTCCGCAGGGCACGATTGATGTGAAGAACCCCACTGGTCTTTTGGCTCAGGGTCGAGGCAGGGGATGCAGGGAAAGGCCGGTCAAGCGGGCGATGCGGGAAAAATCACCCACGTTGTGCCCAGCGGCTACGGGACTGCCACCCGACTGCTGCATGCGTTGGCTCGCAGGTTCAAGACGCGGCCAGAGTGTACACTAGGTGTAGTGAACGCGCGAGGACAGTTGACACTCTAATTATATGAAAGTACGTTCGCGGCGGTGGCCAATGTCAAGGAAGATGATTGAAGTCTCGGTTCAGCCGGAAGTTCTCAGATGGGCGCGGGAAAGCTCCGGTTCTTCGATTGAAGAAGCAGCAGGAAGAATCGGAACCTCACCCGCGCTATTCGCCCGCCTAGAGCGCGAAACACCGAAACTCCGCCTGAGCCAGCTTAGGATCCTTGCGGACTACTACAAGAGGCCACTCGCGGCATTTCTTTTGAGTGAGCCCCCAGACGAACCACGCCCGCCAGAAGATTTTCGCATGCTCCCGGGCCAACATCGCGTCCTTGAGCGAGAAACCCGGCTCGCCATTCGGAAGGCTTCGCGCTTGAGGTCCGTGGCTAGCGAAATTATGAAAAATCTAGGGCGTGACAGTTCGCCGAAAATCGAAAGCGCCCGACTCTCAGATGATCCTGGCGAAATAGCTGCGCGAGAACGCCAAGCGCTAGGGGTTCCAATCGCCACGCAGTTTAACTGGACAGACGAGCGGCAAGCATATCGCACTTGGCGTCGTGCGGTTGAGGAGAGAAACATTCTGGTTTTCCAAATCCACCTCCCGCTCGAAGATGCGCGGGGATTTTCGCTTAGCGAGGGCGAGCCGTTCGCAATCGCGGTTAGTTCGTCGGACGCGGTTCACGCCAGGATTTTTACTCTCTTCCACGAGTTTGCGCACCTGCTGCTTCGGAGACCTGCCGTTTGCCTTCCTGGCAAAGAATCGAAATCGAAGACATCTGAGGCGGCTGTCGAAAGATGGTGTAATCGCTTCGCTGGCGAGTTGCTAGTCCCCGATTCGGAGCTGCGCGCGATCTTGGGAAAATATCCGGCGGTCCTTGAGACCAACGTTTCTGAAACTTTGGCTGCCACGTCTCGCAGGTTTAGAGTTAGCGAACACGTTGCACTCTGGAGGATGCGGGAGCTTGAACTAATCTCTAAAGCGCTCTTCAGTCACGAGATGTCACGTCTCCAGAGACTTAACAAGATTCGACGGAAGGGAGGCGGCGGCCAATTTTCTGCCTCTGGCAAGGTCTTGGGAGAAAATGGCCGCCTTTTTACGTCGCTTGTCTTGGAAGCACGAGGAAGAAATGTCGTGAGCTACGCTGAGGTCGTTGATTATCTTTCTCTCAGGCTGAAATACCTTCCCGAGATTCAGTCTTCCCTCGCGACAGTTGCTGCGTAGGCGCACGTGGCTAGCCACTCTTATTGTGCTGACGCAAGCTCTCTTCTAAAGCTAAAACAGGATTTTCCACGTCCTTCATTTCCCACTCTGTGGGACAGGGTTGAGAGGCTTGTTGCGGACGAGCGTCTCTTTGCTCCAGAAGAGGTGTTAAAGGAAATTGAAAACGACGACGTTCTAGCACCCTGGGCCAAGCAGCGAAAACGGATGTTTCGAGCGATGAATGAGGAGATTTGGGAGGTCGCCCGAGTCGTCACGAAGCAATTTCCAAGCCTCGCGAAGCCCGGAAAGTTCAGCGCCGCCGCCGATCCGTTCGTCGTGGCGCTGGCACGCTGCGTGAATGTTAGTCAAGCCAGTTCTCTGTTTGAAGGCAATATCGAGTGTATTGTTGTGACTGAAGAAGGCGGAGGGGCGCAGCAAATCCCTGCTGCATGTTTGGCCTTTGGCGTAAAGTGTGTGAATCTCGTGGGACTTATTCAAAGAGAAGGGTGGAAGTTTTAGAGATTTCGCACGCTTGGGAAGTGCTGCTTCTTGCCGCGGTTGTGGTCAGGCCCAATGTGTACCGGTCGCTGGTGCAAACCGGGCGGGTGGCAGGCCCCTAGTCGCTGGGCAAGATCTGGCTGAATGTCGTAAGCCTTATGAACTGCTTGAACCGGCTGGAACCCCAGACACTCGCACGCCTCTACGTAGTCACGGGTGCCCCCCGTTCGCGCGTGGGGGCATTTGGTTTTCCTTTCTAGAGACTCCTGAAGTCG
>QHYF01000222.1 GCA_003224075.1 Acidobacteriota bacterium | reverse complement strand
GATAACGGGGACGGACCGGCACTCTACTTGAAGCCGCTGCTGGAGCGGGAGAAGAAACCCTCCCCGAAAACCGCACCATCGAAACCGGCCACTACGCCGAAGAGCTCCTGAGGAGTGTCCCGAATGCCTGGCGAAGAGATTTTTTATCTCCCGGTAACCGAACTCGCAAAACGCATCGAATCGAAGACGCTCTCACCGGTGGAATTGACCGAGACGTGTCTCGACCGCAGTCAAAAGCTCGGCCCGCGCTTCAACGCTTTCGCGAGGTTGACCCCCGAAATCGCTCTCGCACAGGCGAAGGCCGCGGAGAAAGAGATTCGGCGCGGCCACTACCGTGGCCCGCTTCACGGGATTCCCTATGCCGCGAAAGACCTGCTATCGGTGAAAGGAATTCCGACTACCTGGGGCGCGAAGCCCTATGCAAACCAGGTTTTCGACTATGACGCGACCGTGATCGAGCATCTGAATAGCGTGGGCGCAGTGATGATTGGCAAAGCATCGATGATCGAGCTGGCTGGAGGAATGGGCTATCGCTTCGCGTCCGCATCGTTGCAAGGGGAAGCCAAGAATCCCTGGGACACCACTTGCTGGACCTGCGGGTCGTCCTCCGGCTCAGGAGCGATCGTGGCCGCGGGCCTCGCGGCCTTTGCGATCGGCACGGAAACATGGGGTTCCATCATCTGTCCCTCGGCGTTCTGCGGCGTCAGCGGCCTGCGGCCGACCTACGGCCGAGTCAGCCGTTACGGCGCGATGGCCCTCGCGCCTTCGATGGACAAGATCGGACCGATGGCGCGGAGCGCGGAGGACTGTGCGCGCATTTTTGCCGCCATCGCGGGACATGACCCCAAAGACCGCGGAACGCTACCTATCGACAGGGCCGCCTTCACTTATTCGCCTTCCATGGAATTGCATTTGCGGCCGCTGAAAATTGGTTGGCTTACGAATGCCTGGAAGTCCCTTGAGCCAGGCGTGGCCAAACCTGTGGCCGCGGCTTTGAAAGCCATCAAGAAGCAGTTTTCAAGCGTAAAGGATGCCACATTGCCGGTGGGTCCGTGGGAGGATGCGGGCAACATCATCGTTGCTGTGGAAGGCGCCGCGTCTTTTCGCTCACTGATTCGTTCGGGGCGAGTCAGCGAATTGACCGATCCGCTCGGGCAAATTGCCGGCTATGTGAGCGAGGAGTACTCGGCCGCCGACTATCTGCAAGCCCTCAAAGTGAGAGAAATCATCCAAAAGAAAATTGATGCTTTGTTTGAGACGTTTGACGTTCTCGCGACCGCCGCTCAGCCCGTGGCAGCCACGCCTCTTACACTGAATTTGGAAACCGATCTTGCTTTTCCGGACCCGCTGGGCGGCATCGGCAATATCTGCGGTCTTCCGGCGATGTCTGTGCCCTGCGGATTAACCGAGAAAAACCTGCCGGTCGGCTTGCAATTTGTGGCAAGAGCAGGCGACGATTTTGCGGTCATCCAAGCAGCGCGGACGTTCCAGCAGCACACCGAATGGCACAAGAGGCATCCAAAGATTCATTAGGATAGGTGGCTTTTACTCAAATTTCGCGCGTGTTACGCTGCAGCCATTCTCTTAGGCAACGGCACGCTGCCCAGTCGTAACCTGCTCATACATCCTGAAAAGGAGAACTTACAATGCACGACATTTGGAAAGATATGTTCGTCATGGGGCTTCCCTTGCTCGAGAAAGTCCTTCGCCCCATTATTGTTTATGCGTTCCTGGTAGTCAGCCTGCGGCTCTCAGGGAAACGCGAACTGGTCCAGCTTAATCCCTTCGACCTGGTCGTCCTGCTGACGCTTTCGAATACGGTGCAGAACGCCATCATTGGCGAAGACAACAGCGTGCTGGGCGGGCTGATCGGTGCCACTTCCCTGCTCGTCACGAACTACCTGGTCGTGCGCTTTCTCTACGACCACAGAAAGCTCGACCAGTTGGTCGAAGGCCGGGCGGATGTCTTGATCGAGGGGGGCAAGGTTCGCACCAAGCATCTGAAGACGGAGCTTATCACCATGGCACAACTCGAAGCTGCCGCCCGGAAACAGGGCTTCGGCTCAATTTCCGACGTAGAGCAGTGCGTCCTTGAACCCGGTGGAACGTTGACCTTCATTGGCAAGAAGCCCGGCAGCGAGGACGTGCGCCACCAGGAGTTGATTGGGAGGCTGGAACGCCTGGCGCAGGAACTCGCACTGCTGCGAAGCTCGCAACCGCCGGCGCGTGCTTAGTTTAATGCAAGAAGAAACCTGTCACTGCAAGAACGACACCCAGCGCGCCAATGGACATGCCGCCGAACCAGAAACCCTTTCGTTTGGTCAAAAGGGTGATCGAGCAGATCACCAGCCCAATCTCCAGTAAAGCCTCCCCACCATCGAAGCGGTCCGCTCTGCGCCCAGCCAAATCGCGGTCGACTTCCAAGTCCTTCGCCTCTTTGCTAACGTCTTCCTTGTCGCTTTCGTAGTGCTCGACTTGTTTGCTGTACTTCTCCCGCAGCGCCTCCCCTTTTTCCTTGTCCAGAGAAGCCACGATGTTTACCACGTCCGAAAAACCCTGCGTCTCATGGAGACGGACACTTTTCGCCTGGAACTGCGCCCACCGATCAGAGGCCTGGCTCTGACGGAGCAGCTCTTCCGTGTGCGCGCGGTGGCCGAGCAGCGTCACTCCCGCCACAAGAACCGCCATAATCGAGATCGTAATCGAAACCGGAAGGATCAGCGGATGATCCCCTTGCTCGCGATGTCCCTCGTGGAGTTCGACAGCCTCGTGCATTCGTCTCCATTCTCCCCTTTGTACCTAGGCAGCGGATTCAGCGGCCACCGCCTGCAGCGATTCGTGCGCCGCCGCAAGTGTGCGGTCTATGTCCGCCAAAGTATGTGCCGCGGAGACAAACGTTGCTTCAAACTGTGACGGGGCCAGGAAGATGCCACGATCCAGCATCTCGCGGAAGAATCTCGCATACCGTTTCGTGTCGGAGCGTTTGGCATCCGCATAGTTCCTCACCGGTTCCGGCGCAAAGAAAATCGTCGAGAGAGAGCCGATAGCATTGATCTGCGCCGGAATCCCCGCCTCTGACAGCTCGGCACGAAGGCCAAAGACCAGCCGCCGCGCCAGCTGCGTCATCTCGTCGTAGAGTCCGCGTTTGTTCAGTTGTTTGACTGCCGCGATACCAGCGCGCATAGCCAGCGGGTTTCCCGCCAGAGTTCCCGCCTGATACACGGGACCGAGCGGCGCAACGTTGTTCATCAACTCGGCGCGCCCGCCGTAGGCGGCTACTGGGACCCCACCACCAATGATTTTCCCGAGCGTCGTCAGGTCCGCTTCAATTCCGAGAAGCTCTTGCACGGAA
>QHYF01000050.1:15116-19228 GCA_003224075.1 Acidobacteriota bacterium | reverse complement strand
CTTTCCGGGCCGAAGGCGGACCGCCTGGAACTTCTGCGGCACACAAACACGCACACGGGCCAGCTGTTCATGCTGTATTCGGATCCGCAGCGGCGCATCGACGCGATTCTGGCGGAGACTGAGGCGGACGCGGCGCCCGTCACTGAACTGCGCGATGAATATGGGGTCGTGCACCGGCTGCGGGTGATCGCGGAGCCGTCGCACGTGGCCGAAATCCAGAAGGCGATGAAAGACCAGAAGCTGGTGATCGCCGACGGGCATCACCGTTACGAAACCGCGCTGATTTACCGGAACGAGCGCCGCGCGAGGGCTGGACAAATCGACGCGGAAGCGCCGTACGAGCGCGCCCCTTGGGAACTGGCGATGATGACGTTCGTCAATACGCGGAGCGAAGGGCTGACGATTCTGCCCACGCACCGCGTCGCGGCCAACGTTCATGAGTTTTCGTGGAGCGGCGTGCGGCGGCATCTGGAGCCGTGGTTCGCGGCGGAGGCGTTTCCGTTTTCGGACGCGGGGAAAAGAGCCGAAGCGCAAAAAATATTCCTTGCAAGACTCGCGAGCGCGAGAGAGAAACGAGCGATCGGTGTCTATCCCGCCGCGGAACAGAAGAAGCGAGCCTTCTACGTGCTGACGCTGCGCGAGGGCGCGAACCTGGCGCAGCTCCTGCCGAACGTTTCGCCGCGGCAGCGCGAACTCGACGTGGTCCTGCTGCACGAAGGAATCCTGGAGCCGGCGCTGGGCATCACGCCGCAAGCGGTGACGAAGGAAGCGAACCTGACGTATGAAAGAGAAGTCACGGCCGCGCTGGAGGCGGTGGACAGCGGTAAGGCGCAGATTTCGTTTCTGCTGAATCCTTGCGATGTCGAGCAAGTCATGAAGATCGCCACCGCCGGGGAAGTGCTGCCGCAAAAGTCCACCGACTTTTATCCCAAGCTCTTGAGCGGCATCGCGATGTATCGGGTGGACGGTTCCGACGGGGCCGGAATCTCCGAATGAATCTGGCAGTAAGTGGCGAGTGACGAGTGGCGAGTTCCGAAGATGGAAGCATGACCCCCGCCCCCACCTTTTTGTAAGTGCGGATTCTAAAAGACTTACAGGAGAATTTTCCGTAAGTGCGGATTCTAAAGGAGTTATAAGTCCTTTGTTTCCCGCAGATCCGAGGAGTGCTTGTAAGTGCGGATTATAAAGGGGTTGCAGGAGGGGGGTCTTGGAAGTGCGGATTATAAAGGAGTTAGTGGCGAGTGGCGAGTGACGAGGTATCAGGGAAGAACGAAATGACGAGGAGTTTTCACCACCCCGACCTGGTCGGGGCAGACGCGGCAGGCGAAGCAGCTGCGGTAGACGCCCCGCCCATTGGAAGGTTGAAGAAGAGGAGGTCAACAGTTGACAGTCAAAAGTCGAAAGGGACCGGGGACGGACGCAAAAGCGGGAAGGAAGGGGAGAATGGCCGGATTGGTGTCCCAGAATCAAACAACATATTACCACATGATTACGGTCGCTGTCAAGGAAAAGTTGTAAGTGCAAACGTTTGAATGGATTGCAGGGAATCGAGACGTGGAAAGCCCCGCGCGGGGAGGTTAGAAGTCGACAGTTGAAAGTCGAAAGCAGGATATTCGGAGAGGAATCTCCGCACTCGGCTGCACCGCATGCGGAGAACTAAGGTACTCGTGAACGGCAAGGTAGGGCGTGAGGAAGCGAAGAAAGACCCACCCCTCGCGACCAGCAAATTCGCGAGGGGTAGGCCATCCAAGACTATCTCAGCGCCGTAAGCCCGCACCACCCGCGGCTCTGCGAGAGATTCCCACCCATCTGTCACGGCATCGTAAACGGCGGTGAGCAATGAAGCAGTCACGCAATGACCTGCCGTTAGCCAAACGGCTAATCGGATTGCAGGTTTTTGTAGCCAATGACCTAGAAGGCGCGTTGCAAGATCGTTGCAAACTGAGAGCCAGGGTGACGCACTCACCTGACTTTAGTCACGCGGCATCGTTGTCAGAGAGGTCTCGTCAAGTTTACTATGCAGCGTCAGGATGAACGACCTCCGTGCAGTCGGAAAATTGTCCGCTATCACTGAATAGGTCAATTCGTATCGGCCCAAACCCACGATTCGGGGCAGAAAGTACGACGCGTCACAAAAGCTATTGAACTTTAGCTCGTTCGGCTGGTCATGTTGTATCCAGAACGCATCGAATTTGCGGACCGTGAGTGCGTGTATGTGTGCGTTCGGCAGCATGTACCCTTCCCATTTAAATTCGACCGTTTTCAACGGGGACTCGACTCCAGAGTCGAGCGAGGTTAGTTTTTCCAAGTTCGCGCAGCAATTCATAGCGGTCTTACGTCGATGCCGGTTATGGACACCGACGTGGAAAAATCTGCCCAGCTTTCCGAGTTGGACCGGAGTGGCATCAGAATAATAGTTCGGTTCCCGTGTGAGGATTAACTCGTTTCGCCATCGAGGGTCCCAGGCTCCTGACTCTATGCGGTCTTGCACTTGTTCGGCTACCAGGTCGGGCAACTTTGGTCTGTCCCAGAAAGGAATCGCATTGCCCTGAACGAAGCCTAAGATTCCGTCGTTTTGCTTAACGCCTTGTTCTTGAAGGGCGAGAACGTCAATCTCTAGGAAGGATGCCACAGCAAGTTCCTGGTGGGAAAAGAGTGAACCTCGGTGGAGGTCCAGGTGGTCCAATCGTTCGCGCTTGAAGTCGATGAAGACGAAGTATTCTGATTTGTTAAGTTGCTCGAAGAGATTTTCTTTGAGACCTCGAAGTGATTGTTCTCCGACCGCCACGTAGGGGTCAAAGCCTAGGGCCGTCAGCTTGTCCTTGATGCCAGCTGCCAGCAATGGCTCTTCCGAGGACTTGTTCTGGCCACAACTGATGAAGACCCGCGCGCGAAGCTCCTCGTCCGATTGATCTTTGGCCATGTTGTAACTGTTCTCCGCGGAAGCAACGCAAATATCTTATCAGTATGGGTCCTCAGTTTGTTAGTAGTGCAGGCCGCGAGAATGCAGCCGATAGGTTGACGTGGCTGCTCATTCCAAGCCATTGAATCGAAAAAGTCAAATGAGTGTGTTGCAAGATGGGTGCAAACTGCGATCATAAGTTGAGTCAAAGATGCGGTCTGTTTTAACACGCCGCAATCCAATTGTTTTTTTTCGGAACGAGTCAATTTGCAGGTGGGAGATGCCAATTCAGGCGTGCCCAATGTGCCTGGAAACAAAGAGCGTGGTCTCTAGCCATCTGTATCCGGCGGCCCTATACGCCTATTGCCGGAGTGCTGAGGACGAGAGTCCTATGCGTGTGGGGGACGACGTGGTAATGCTCTCGGATCGCCAGTTGCAGGACTATCTCCTCTGCGCGGAATGCGAAGACATTCTAAATAAACGCGGGGAGATGTGGGTGAATCCAAAACTGGCAACGGTCAAGGATGGCTTTCCTTTGTATGAAATTTTAATCAAGGGTCCGGCCGCCCATGAGGATGAGGACGGAGGACTCTATTTCGCCTCTCTAAATCCGGAATTAGAGGTTGAGAAGCTGACGCACTTCGCTATGGGGATTTTCTGGAAAGCGGCGGTGCATTCTTGGAAAGGCAAGAAAAGAAGCCCCATGATTGAGCTCGGCCCGTATGGGGACGCCATCCGCCTGTGGTTGCGCGGTGAAGGCACGTTCCCCAAGAACGTATGTCTGACCGTTATGTTGTCGCGGGCGGACCGGACGCTGGTGGTTTTGGGAGGCCCTGCCCCGCAGTCGACGAAAAGGTGGCAGAGCTATTTCCTTCACGTTCCAGGCGTTGTGTTCACCCTGCACGTCGGCAAACTCATCGATCTGGAAATGAGAGTGAGTTGTTTTCACGAGAACCCTACCCATCCTATCTTCGTATCCGACCAAGTTATGGGGGCGCTTTGGAAGCGGATGGGCGACCAGTACCGGGAATCTCGTAAAACGAAGGGGATTTTTGGCGGCGAAGGCAAAGCGATCTCTTAAACGGGACTCGTAAGTCAGGACAACGGCAGCTCCGGCGCGCCGGTGAAATGATCGCCGAGGGACATAGAGTCTCCGCAGTTTAGGATTGAAATGCGGTAGAGGCAGGAGAAAGGATTCTACACCGACTCG
>QHYF01000050.1:0-15039 GCA_003224075.1 Acidobacteriota bacterium | reverse complement strand
AGGAAATTGAGGCGATATTCACAACTGCAGATGACCAAATGCAGGGACTCTGGGGTCTGCATAGATGCTTGAAGGCTGCAACCGACAGCACGGTCCCTGAGGCATTGATACCACACCTTCCGCAAGGCACCTTTCGACTGACGCATTACTGGGTCCGTGGCTACGACCCCAGTGGAATGGTCCACGCCATGTACGACACTGGAATTGATTTTCTCCTGTCTCGCTCGTCGCTCGTATCGCTGGTCACAATCTGCGAAGCTGCTTTACGTCGATTCAACGACCGTCTGGCAGACTTGCGGAGATGTGTCAAGAAAGATGGGAATAAGCGTCTGCTGTCCTGGGCATTCGAGTTAGTGAGGGATTATTCGTCAAGCTCTCCAGAAATGCTCGCCCGGTTGCCCGAAACCTGCGGTGATCTAGATAACGCTCGGCGATTGAGGAACTGTATTGTTCACAACAATGGTGCGTACGACGCGATGTATCACAGCGACCTAATCAACGATGGCTGGGTCAAGATTCAGTATGAAAAAGACTCTGGACCGGGCGTGACTAGAAGAGACAAGATTTTCTTGCAAACGGAGAGGTTCGAGCATTTCAGCCGGTCGCATATCGAGTTTCTCCATATCCTTCACAACGCGATACAGCTAGATTTTTTCGGCCACGGTATCGGATATAACTACGCTGAGGAAAGCAAAGGAATTGAATGGTATAGAATCCTGAGCGGCAGGAAAAGCGTGGATATGTAACTTGTACGGCAATTCATTGTATTGTAGCTTCTGCTTTCATCGTGGGGGTTTACCGGACCGTGGCATTGGAATAGCCGTTAGGGGAACGGCGGGTCAGTCCAATCCATTGAATCAAAAGGGGTAAAAGAGGGGCGTTGCACGACCGTTGCAGACTAGTCAGGCGGCTTCATCTGCGTTGACTTGGGTAGGGGCGCAACCTAAGATGAGCGCCGGCCGAGCACGGCCGCTTCACGGTCACAGTAAGATGTCCGATCCCCAATCACTTCTCGGGCAAACCATTTCCCACTACCGAATTGTGGAAAAGCTCGGCGGGGGCGGAATGAACGCAAGGAGAAGAGAGATTTCTCTCTGCGCAGGCCGACCGCTTCGCAGGAGCGAAGCGGGAAGAAAAAGTCGGCCTGCTCCGCTCGAAATGACGGGCGGTGGAGGCCCGTTCCGAGGTAGGGCTGCGCGCACTAGGGCGCAGGCGCTGGAACGCTTCCGGCGAGAAGCGCGGGCGGCCTCGGCATTGAATCACCCGAACATCTGCACCATCCACGAAATCGGCGAAGAACACGGCCGCGCGTTCATCACGGCGAGCAAGCAACGCAGGGCCAGTCTCGATTTCAGATCCATGCTCGTTGGACTGGAGAGTGGATGCCGTGGGAGAAAGAAAGGGCACGCTGGAGCGCGCCCGCCAGCAAAGGGCACACGCGCAAAACCAGCGTGTGCGGCACTTGCCATCTGGCTCGGACGCTTATGCTCCGGCGCCCTTGGAGAAGCTGGCCACGGCTTCGGCTTCGGTATTGAAGACGTCGAAGACCGTCAGCAATTTCGTGATCTGCAAGACTTCCTGGAATTTCGAGCCGAGATGGCAGAGGCGGAGAGAAGCACCTTGCGACTTCACGCTGTGATGCGCGGCGACGAGCGTGCCGAGGCCGGCGCTGTCAATGAATGTAATGTTGTCCATGTTCAAGATAATTTTCTTCTTTCCAGCGGCGACCAAGCTTTTTACTTTTTCGCGTAGCGCGTTGCTTTCCTCGCCAAGAACAATGCGGCCGTCCAGCGCCACCACGGACACGCCGTCCACTTCGCGATTCGTCATCTTCAAAGCCACGTTATTTTCCTCCTCATCGGAAAGCGGTTCCGGCGGCAACCCGGGCCGGAGCCGTCAAGCTTACCAAAATAGGGATGATCCCGGAGCGAAGAATCGTAATTGATGACCGGGCGGCGGTCAAATCCCGGATCGCCGGAATGCGGTCAATTCACGGAAACGCAAGGCGCAAAATTCACGCATAAGCGCAGAGCGGTTAATAATAGTCCGAGCAGGACATGTAATAACCGCAAACGGAACAGATCAACTTGCAGCGGCGCGATTCGAGCCGCCGCGCGCAGACCGGACAGTACCGCGAAGGATCTTCGGTCCGATCTGCCGGATGCTGGCGATCCTGCAGAGGTGCAGAGGTTTGCGCTGCAGCCTGTACCGGCTCACCGAGAACCTGGTTTGCCTCCCACTTCACGGTGCGTTCCACGGCTGGACGGTTATAACACATCGCGTGGCAAGGGAAAAGCTTGGGAGAGGGGGCATGGCGGATCGGCTGGCCGGCCGGGACGGCGGACTGGAACGGCAGGAACAGCATTGTGAGCTGCCGCAAGCGACGAATTGAAACCAATGGGGCGCCGGGCGCATCATTCCTATGGTGCTAGAGAAAGGCCCGGGCGGCTGGGCCTTAAGGTGGATACCATGGTCCGCTGGATCGTGCTCGCGGGTCTTGCAGCTTCTTTTCCCGTTATGGCGCAGGCTCAAGGGCGCGGGATGATGGCCGCAGGAGCGCATTCGGGTGCTGTCGCTCCGAGAGTGACAACGCATGCCGCGCAGCCAGCGGTTGCGCAGGCCATGCCCGGGGCGCGAATGGCGGTCCGAAGCGGCACGGTGCGCGCGCGCACCGCGACGCCGACAGCGCGGATCATCCGGCGGCCCACCGGCACGCGAAGACGCATTGATGCCGACGACGTCGCCATTCCATCGAATTGCGGCACTGTGCCGGGACTGGGGTTTGATGAGCCGCACCTGGCGGCGACGTGCGGCCCGGCGGCGGTTGGCGCGGGCCGGCATGGACGTCAGGCTCCATTTTTCTTCCCGATTTTTGACGGAGGGTTTTTCCTGCCGAGTTCCCCGGTGATCGTGGAGGAAGGAGCGGCGCCGACACCACAGCCGGAAGCCACAGATGAGGAAGTTGCTGACGTTCTGGAGCGAAGGAAGGTCTCGCAAACGGCGCCGGCACGCGCGGCGGAAACTGCGAGCCCTGCGCCGCAAGAAGCCGAACAATTTGTTTTTGTGCGGCGGGATGGAACGGTGTTTTTTGCAGTGGCCTACGTCTGGGAAAACGGAGCGCTGCGCTACATCACGAGCGAAGGATTGCGCCGCACCGTTGCCCAGGATGCGCTGGACCTCGCCGCGACGCAACAATTCAACGAACAACGGGGATTGAATTTTCGACTGCCCGCCTGAGCCCTACTTTTTTGCCGGCTCCGGCATGACGTACCCTGATTTCGCCGGCAAGCCCGCCCGCTCCAATTGCACAGTTGTGTGACCGATTCCAAATTGCTTTGCCGCGAGTTGCTGGATCGCAACAAGGAGGCGTTCACATTCATCGAGATGCATGTCCGGGATGCGCGCGTGGAGACTGAGCGCATTGTGACCGCCGCCGAGAGACCAAACGTGAACATCGTGCACTTCCTGCACGCCTTCGACGGTGAGAATGGCGCGGGCGACATCTTCGACGCTCATTTCATGCGGGCGACCTTCGAGAAGGAGGTGGGACGATTCGCGCAGGATGCCGATGCTCGACCAGAGCACCAGCAGGCCGATGGCAAGGCCGAGAAGCGGATCGATCCAATGCGCGCCGGTGGCGCGGATGATGAGCGCGCCGACGACAATGGCGATATTGGAGAGAGCGTCACCGAAATTGTGAATGAGGATGCTGCGTAAATTGAGATCACCGCGGCCGCGGACGAGAGCAAGCGTGATGCCGCCATTGACGGCAAGAGCGGCGATGGAGGTCCAGATCATCCAGCTTTCGATGACTTCCACGGGGGTCCGGAGGCGCTGGACGGCTTCGTAGCCGAGCCAAAGCGAAAGCAAAACGAGCACAAAAGCATTGGTGAAAGCAGCAAGCGTGCCGGCGCGATGGTAGCCGTAGGTTTTCTCGCTGTCCGCGGGGCGCTCGGCCCAGCGCATGGCGAGATAAGAGATGCCCAGTGCGGGGACGTCGGAAAGATTGTGAAGTGCATCGTTTAGAAGGGCGACGCTGCGGCCCAGAATGCCGCCAAAAACTTCAGCCACAACCAAACCGAGAGTGGCGGCCATGGCCCAGCCCAGCACAGAGGGGCGCAAGGCGGAATGAGCGCGGCCCGCGTGACCATGATCATGCACATGCGAATGACCGGCGTGGACGTGATTGTGGCGCTGGGAATGGGCGGTCATGCGGACTATTCTACGCGCTCGATGCACGCTTCGCAGCCCGCACCCGCTTATTGGGCAATTTGACACGCCCCTTCCGCGAATGGATTGACGCTCCCCCCGGCGACTGCGACCATGAAACGAGCTTTCCGTTCCGCGTGTGTTGGTGTGGAACCATGGTTCGAGCGGGGGATTTGCGCTTAGCGACATGACCGTTCCCATTGCCAAATTGTGTTTCTGGGGCGTGCGCGGATCAACGCCGACGGTAGACCCGGCGACGTGGCGCTACGGCGGGAATACGCCTTGCCTGGAGCTGATCGCGCCGGACGGGATGCAATTCATACTGGATTGCGGCACGGGGTTGCGCATGCTGGGAAGCCGCTGGACCGCGCCGAGTGGCGGACCAACTCCGGAAACGCACATTTTTGTGACGCATTATCACTGGGATCACATCCAGGGGATACCGTTTTTCTCTCCGCTGTACGGCGAAAAGAACGAATTTCATTTTTACAGCTTCCGCTCAAAATTTCTGGGACGCGACAGCCTGAAGCAGGTCTTTGAGACCCAGATGGCGCTGCCGTATTTCCCGGTCGACATTTCTGCCATGAGCGCAAAGCGGAAATTCAAAGAAGTGGACGGCGGCGAGACGTTCACGATTGGTCAGAACAAAATCACGGCGCGCTGGCTAAATCATCCGCAGGGCTGCCTCGGCTTTCGCATCGAGACGCCGGCGGGCATTGTGGTTTATGCCACGGATAACGAGCCTGGGGAGGCGAAGCTGGACGAAAGCCTACGCGAACTGGCCAGCGGCGCGGACATTTTCATCAACGACGCGCAATTCACGCCCGAGCAGCTCGCAACCGCGAGGAAAGGCTGGGGGCATTCTTCGTGGCTGGAGGGAGTGAAAGTGTCGCGGCATGCTGGAGCGAAGACGCTGGTGCTTTTCCATCATGATCCCGATTCGACGGACCGCATGGTGGATTCGATTCTGCGGCAGGCGCGGGAAGAGTTCGATTCGGTTTTCGCGGCGAGCGAAGGAATGGTAATCACGCTGGGCGCACCGGGCGACCGCGTGCAGGCACACATGCCCGGGACACGGACGACGCTGCGCCGCGAAGCGCAATTCCACGCGAAGGTCAGCGGCGTAACCGAGGGAGGAAAGGAATTCGAGGAAGAGACCATCGTCCGCGATCTTTCCCTGCAGGGCGCGCTGATTTCGTTGAAGCACCTGCCCCGGCTGCAATCCGAACTGCAGGTCACCATGGAGGCGCCAGGAGCGGATGGTATGCAATCGATGAGGCTGCGGGGATACGTCGTGCGGATTGATGCGGCCGCGGAAAAAGGCCACAGCGCCGTAGGCGTGGTTTTCACGGACTGATTCAGAGTTTCAATTCAATAAGAATTTTGGACAGGGGCGCAGCATCCAGGCGGGATCGGGACGGGAGCTGCGCCGTTACGAGTTTCTTGGCTTGCCGTGGCGACTCCTGTAGGCTGAAGTGGTTGCTCATGGCTGAGAAGAAAGCGAATTTCGTTCCCGTCAGTGCCCTTGACAAGCGCACACCTACGAAGCTTGGGCTGCTGCGCGGGATGGTGGGGCAAGCGCCGTTTGTGGCGAAGAATTTTCAGCTTTATTTTCGAAACGCGTGGCGGCGGCACATTCTGCGGACCAAAGTGGTAGCGCCTTACGCAGTCACGTTCTACGTCACGCACAGGTGCAACCTGGCCTGCAGCTATTGCTCGCAAAAAGAACCTGATGTTTTCAGCGAGGAGCTGCCGACGGCGGAAACGATCCGGCTGATGAGGCGGATCCGCAAAGAGACCGACTCCCTTGTGATAACAGGCGGCGAACCGACGCTGCGTTCGGATATTGAGGAGCTGGCGGAAGCCGCGCGCTTCGAGTGCAAGTACCGTTCGCTGCTGCTGATCACGAACGGCACGCTGCTCGATCGGAAGCCGCGGATTCTGGGCGCGGTGACAGGGCTGGTGGTAAGCCTCGATGCGCTGGCGGCGGATCCGACAAATCCGCTTTCGAAACCCGCAGCGCTGCCGAAAGTGCTGGAAAATCTCGCGCTCGCAAAAGAGAAGCTTAGGAGCCCACGGCGCATCACCATCAGCACGGTGATCGAAGAATGGAATCTCAGCGAGGTGGAGCGACTGCTGGACTGGTGCGGGGAGCAAGGATTTGTTTTCGCGGCGCAGTCCGCGCAGATGGAGAAAATGCCGAACCTGGCGCTGCTGGGTAATCCGCGGTATCAGGCGCTGGTGGACAAGATTATAGAACGGCGGCGCAGCGGCACGCAGCCGATCAACGGCACGCCGCGAACCATCGAGACTTTGCTGCGCTTCGGTGATTTTCAATGTTATCCCACGATGTTTCCCCGCGTGTATCCGAATGGCGACGTTTTTTATCCCTGCGAGCCCTTGCATAAGATCGCGGGCAATTTGCTGCGTGATGGCTCATTGAAGAAAATATTTGAGCGCGGGAAGAAAATCTACGGTGACATTCCGTCTTGCCAGGGCATCTGCTACTTATTCGGAAACGTGCTGTCGCATTATTACGTGAATGACTTTTGGGGGTTGGCGGGGGATTTCATTCGATGAGTGACGCATATGTTACATTACCTCAGGCCGCGCCGAGAACCCGGAGGAAAAGATTTTAACGCAGAGGGGTCATAGAGAAGAGGCAGGGGGTGAGGAGACTACTGGCAGAAAGTTTGTAGCTTAACCTTCCCTTAATTAAGCGAGAACTTCCAGCGGATCAAATTTGAACGCGGTTTTTCGCTGCGGCTCGCTGATGGACGGCGCTTCGCGCACGTCACCAGTGAAAGAAGCAATCAATTCAGGGCGCCGCCGCGGTGCTTCCTTCGACAGACTGTGCAATACCTACGCGGTTCGTCGTTATCGACTCGGTGTTTGACCGGCCTGAGCGTGCGCAGATAAGCGAACATCGCTTTCAGATCTTCGTCCGTCATGTGCCCGACCTCCCACCATGGCATCGGCCCATGAAGCTCCCGCACGCCCCCAACCTTTCCCGTGCGCATGACTTGAATGAACATCGCTTCGTCGTAGTAGGAGATCCCCGAAGGATCGGGAGTTAGGTTCGGGGCGGACACCTCACCATCAGGGAACCAGTTTCCTCCCGCGAACTCCAGTCCGGGAATTGGAGCGCCCCTCCAGTTCTGCGCAGTGTGGCAGTCAAAGCACTTTCCCAAGGCGATGTAGTAGGCGCCCCGCTGGAGCGGGTCGGAAAGGTCCGGCTGTGGCACGGAGGAGGTGATTGGTTCCGGATAACTCGGATCCAGCAATCGCAAGATGAGGGGCAGCCGCATGCGCGGCAGAGGATTGTGGACAGGTGGCAGCGAACGAAGATAGACGATGATGGAAGCCACGTCTTCGTCAGACATTCTACTGAACCATTGATACGGCATCATGGTGGTGAGAACGCGCCCATCGTGGCCGATCCCTTCCCGCATCGCTCGCGCCAGTTGATCGTCGGTCCAATTGCCGATACCCGTCCACTGATCCGGCGTGAGGTTCGGTACCGCGAGATGATACGGCCCCCATGTTCCGAACTGCCCCTTGGCATCTTGCCCTGGAACAAATGAGCCGTGGTGGGCCGGATGGTCCTCTCTTGGCGAGTGGCAGGCGAAGCAGTGGGCCACGGTTTGGGTGATGTAACGCCCCCGCTTCAACCGTTCGGGTGTGGAATCAAATCGGCGTGTGGTGAGAGCCCGCGTCTTGTGCCGGATAAATGAGGGCAGATCTTCGGTCGGCGCCAAGGCGATAAGGATCAGGACAACGCACACCAGGATGATGATCCCGGCAATCCAGGCAATCTTTCTCAAAACTCTGCCGAGGTGCATGAACGACCGTCAATTAAATTAGTTGAGGTCGGCAATCTTCTGGTCGAGGTGCGCGAGAGCGGCTTCGAGCGACTTGCGATGATTCGGATGAGTGGCGGATGCAAGGTCGTTTACGATGCGAGTGCGCGATAACTCCAGGTCCTTGCGCTCCTGCTCGCGCCGCAATTGTTCGGGAGTTTTCGCCCCCGAACCCGGCTTTTGTGCCGGCTCTTGTGTTGCCTCGACCTGGGCCTCGACGTCCTTACTTTCCCAGCCACGTGCCATACCCACAGTCTGACACAAATTGCCCGAATTGCGTGCGATTAAACAGAGAAAATTGCCATAAGAGATTCAGGCGCTGGCGGCGCGGTGTTGCGGAATAACGGGAAGCGAAGGATGCATCACGCCGTGCAAAGTGGTCTCGGCGACGCGCGCGAGGTGCTCGGCGAAGATGCCGCGGTAAGAGAATTCTGCGGTCTGATCGGCCCAAGTCATTCGCAGGAGCCAACTTGTTTCCGATTCTTCCGCGTGCGCGACAGCGATTTCGTTGACCGGGATCACCAGAAGCGTTTGAAAGCGCGCATCGAGCACGCAAATGCGTTTGGCGCCGACGAAAAGTTGCGCAGCCGTTAACGGCCCGTTATCCGGTTGATACCACCCTCCGTTGACGACAATGAGAGCTCCGAGTTCGCGGGCCTTGTCGTCAACGCTCGTCGTGAGTTTTGCGGGAGGCAGAAGAGTGGCGGCGGTGAACGCGACGAGGCCGACGAGCGAGGGGACATAGCTACTCCATAAGCTGAGGGGCATGATGACCAGCGCTGCTCCGGCGATCCCGAGAAAAATGCGGAAGAACATCCAAGAGCGGGCGCTGTGACGCAGATGCACGATCTTTGGGACAAGCAAGACCAGCGCGAAGAGAGTTCCAATCAGGAAATTACGAAGTCTTGTGCGCCATGGTTCCGGTTGAGAATGTGCTGTGTTGGGTACCGTGCTCATCTGCGGTCAGTCTTTCAGCGTCTTAAGTTCTTGATTTCGTGCATGCGCGCAAAGGCGCGGCGCACATGGGGAATGGCAATGGAGCCGCCGACGATCAGCGCGACATTGAGAGCGTCGATCACTTCGTCGCGCTTCCAGCCTTCTTCACCGCACCGGACCAGATGATAAGTGATGCATTCATCGCAGCGCAGGACCGCGGAAGCGACCAGGCCAAGCAATTCTTTCGTCTTGGTGCCGAGCGGGCCGGGTTCGTAGGCCTGGTGGTCGAGAGCGAAAAAGCGCTTCATACCGAGGTGGCCGCAGGCGAGAATCTCCTCGTTTAATTCGGCGCGAAATTTCTGAAAATCCTCCAGGCGGTCGGCCATGGTTCCTCCGGCGACGAGGCAGTCGGCATACCAACACCGCCCACATTATGAACTAAAAACTTCTGCGACGCTTTCTCCAGGTCATACAGGTGTTCATCAATCTGGACGAGATGCCGATTGGGTGGTACTAGTGGTCAGGAAAGCTCTGCAGCCTGGCAAGCAGTGATAAGGAATACGAACATGAAAACAATTCAGATTGGAACAGAAATTCCGGGACCAAAGTCGCGCGCGCTGATGTCGCGCCGTGAAGCCGCGGTGCCGCGCGGGGCGTACCACGCGACGCCGGTTTTTGCGGCCAAAGCGGAAGGCGCGGTCATCGAGGACGTGGACGGGAACCGCTTCCTTGATTTCGCGGGCGGCATCGGCAGCCTCAACGTGGGCCATCGCGCGCCTCGCGTCCTCGCCGCGATCCGCGAACAACTCGATAAACATCTGCATCTTTGCTTCAGCGTTACCCCTTACGAAAGCTATGTTGCCGTTGCGGAAAAGTTGAATGCTCTGGCGCCGGGGAAGTTCGCAAAGAAAACATTCATTGTTAACACGGGCGCCGAGGCCGTGGAAAATGCGATCAAGATTGCCCGCGCTTATACGAAGCGCCCCGCCGTGATTTGCTTTGAAGATGCCTTTCACGGCCGCACGCTGCTGACGATGTCGCTGACGAGCAAAACGCATCCCTACAAAGTGGGGTTCGCGCCTTTTGCGAGCGACATTTACCGGATTCCCTATGCATACGCTTATCGCGGCGAGAAGGGTGCAACGGCCGAGAGTTTTGCGCACCACCTGGAGGATGCCTTCAAACGTGTTGTCGCATCCGAGTCGGTCGCGGCGGTTATTGCCGAGCCGGTGCTTGGGGAAGGCGGTTTCGTTGTGCCGCCTTGGGATTACCTTCGCATTCTTCACGGTATTTGCCGAAAACACGGCATTGTTTTTATCGCGGATGAAGTTCAGTCTGGCATTGCACGCACTGGGAAATGGTTTGCTTCGGAACACTTCGGGATTGAACCCGATCTGATCACCACGGCAAAGTCGCTCGGTGGCGGCCTGCCGATTGCCGCCGTGACGGGCCGCGCCGAAATCATGGATGCCCCGGGGGTCGGAGGACTGGGCAGCACTTTCGCAGGCAATCCGCTGTCGTGCGTCGCCGCCTTGGCGGTGTTCGAAACGATCGAGAAGGAAGGTCTGCTTGCCCGCTCCACGGCCATCGGCAAGCAATTCGAAGAGCGCGCCCGCGGATGGCAAAAGAAATGGGCGCTCATCGGCGAAGTACGCGGGCTTGGCTGCATGTGCGCCATCGAACTTGTCCGCAACGCGGAAACGCGCGAACCCGCCGACGCCGAAACGAAAGAAGCCGCGCAATTTTGTTACAAGCGCGGCCTCATCACAATCACAGCGGGCACTTACAACAACGTCATTCGAATTCTGGCACCGCTGGTGATCAGCGATGAACAATTTGACGAAGGCCTCGATGTAATCGAAGCGGCGCTTGCTTCCGTCGCCGAGCGCAAGCATGCCGCGGTGTCTCAGGCATGAATTGCCTCGGCGCATTACCTTCAGAACGTGAGTGAAAGATTCCGGGCTTGGCCTAGGATTCGTTTGGGAACAGTTTATGAAAAACGAAGAGGCTCAGAAAGGCAGGATGCGAGCGGGATTCAAGGAGAAACCCGCCGGCGCCAGCCAATCGTCTAAGGACCGGAAGAGTCCTCATTCGTCCGAGACAAGAGTGACGGAAAATTGAAAACGTATATCACACGCCGTGAGCTTCTCGTGCAACTGGGTGGCGCCGCGAGCTTTCCCTCACTGACCGGCATGACGTTTCTTCTGCCTGGTTGCCGTGGCGGAAACTCTCCGGCGCCTCCGCCATCGCCCGGAGATGGCTTCCCAGGGACGGACGACCAGCTCATGGAAGATATCGAGAAGGCAGGTTTTCTCTTTTTCTGGGAGCAGGCGGACCCAACGACCGGACAGGTGAAAGATCGCGCGCTGGCGGCAGGAAACGATTCACGGACAATATCAAGCGTCGCGGCAACCGGATTCGGATTGACCGCCCTGTGCATCGGCGATCAGCGCGGATATCAACCGACGGCCAACATCGCCGCCCGCGTGCAGGCGACACTGAGTTTTCTGTTGAACCAGATGCAGCCTGGGGGGATGAACGGGTTCTTCTATCACTTCGTGGACATGACCACCGGGGCGCGGGCGTTCAATTCGGAGGTATCTTCCATCGACACCGCGATCCTGCTCTGCGGCGCGCTGATGTGCCGTCAACATTTTTCGCAAGACCCGCAAATTCCCGGCTTGGCCACGCAGATTTATAACAAAGTGAATTTCGCGTGGATGCTGAATGGCGGGACAACCCTTTCCATGGGCTGGACACCGGAGAAAGGTTTTATCACCGCGCGCTGGGACACCTATAACGAACTGATGATGGTGTACCTGTTGGGCATGGCTTCACCCACATTTCCGATTCCCGCTTCGAGCTGGGGGGCATGGACGAGGCCAAGTTTTACGTATCAAGGATTCACGTACATCTCTTCCGGCGCGCCGCTTTTTACCCACCAGTATTCGCACGCGTGGTTCGATTTCCGGAACAAGAAGGATGCGTTCGCGAATTATTTTCAGAATTCAATCAATGCGACGATGGCCCATCGCCTCTTTTGCATTTCGCTTGCCGGCCAGTTTTCGGACTACAGCAGCGACCTCTGGGGGATTACGGCGTCTGATTCCGCCGAAGGATACGTCGCGTGGGGCGGGCCACCGGCGATGGGCCCGATTGACGGAAGCGTGGTGCCCTGCGCGACAGCGGGGTCGCTTCCGTTTGATTTTTCGGACACAATTCACGTGCTGCGATGGATACGCGGACACTATGCCCAGGCTTGGCAGCGCTACGGTTACGTGGACGCGTTCAATCTCCTTTCCGCATGGTATGACCCGGACGTGATCGGGATCGATCTTGGGATTTCCACGTTGATGGCCGAGAATCAGCGCACGCAATTCGTGTGGAACACCTTCATGAAAGACCCGGCGGCGCAGAACGGGATGACTCTGGCGGGATTTCGGCCCGGGTAACTGCGTTCCGATTTATCTGCCGATTTCAATCAGAGCAAGGGCCTGAGGTTGCAGCGTCAGCGTGAGTGACCCTTTGCTGATTGCTTGCGATTGCGCAGCGGGAAGCGCTGCTGCTTTGCGAAGCTCTTCGATTTGCGCGATCGTTGGATACTCCGGCCGGCCCATTCTGTTCCAAGCCGGGAGCGGTGAACCGTGCTCCTTGTCGACGATGGTGACGCGAGCGGATTGCTGACCGCTGGGGCCTTTGAAATGCAGCGTGATGGTTTTCGGTGAACCGGTTTCTTCCGGCAGGAAGAGGTTCCACACCGCGATGGCGAGCGAGCCATCTTTGCGGCGCGTGACGAGCGCGGAGTCTGAGCCCGCATCGAGGCGCGTTTCACCGAGCCGGTGGAGAAGCGCAAAGTCGTTGAAGGCGGCCTTGGGAATGCTGCGCTCGGCAAGCAGACCGAAGCCTCCATAGAACGGCGTCTTCACGACGCCCTGTTCCTCGAACACGTCCGAGAAAGTCCAGTAACTCATCATCTGGACAAGGCCGTCGCACTGCCGAATCGTGTCTGCGATCCATGGGCCCATGAATGCTGTATCCGTCACCGCGGGCTCGTTCATGTAGCTGGCGTTGAATTCGCTCCAGATCAGCGGCACGCCCGGGTAGGGGGAAGCGCCGATCTGGTCGTGAACTTTCTTGACGGCGCGGCAGACCATCTGATTCCGCGAGATTCGCTCATGCGTGCCAAAAACATCCTCGGCCCTATCGTTCCCATAAACGTGAGTTGAAGCAAAATCCACTGGAACGCTTTTCTCTTTGCAGTGCGCCAGGAAACGGTCCACCCAGGCCGCTTGCGCGGTGGCGGGCCCGCCCACGCGCAGCCGGGGACTCACGCGCTTGATGGCGCGGGCGGCGCGGTCGTAGAGCTCGTAGTAGGTAGGCTCTTTCGGATTGCCGGCCCAGAAATCGATGTTGGGCTCGTTCCAGACCTCGAAATACCACTGCGAGACTTCGTCGATGCCGTAGCGTTCGACGAGATGTCGCGCGAAGTTTTCGACGAGCTGCTCCCACTTGTCCCAGTCTTTCGGGGGAGCGACGTTTTGTTTGTACCAGAACGGATGCAGCGCGTTGGGGTCGGAGGAAAGTTTCTTGGGCGTGAAGCTTAGCTCGACGAAGGGCCGGACCTGATTCTCGAGCAAACCGTCGTAGATCTGATCGATGTAGGAGAAGTTGTAGACGGGCTTGCCATCTTTGTCCTCGTCGTAGAGGCTGACTTCATCGTGAAAGATGGCGTGGAAGCGAACGTATGCGAACCCGGTGATGCGCTTCGTTTCGCGAAGGTCGTTGCGGTAGCTCTCGCGCAGGCTCAGGATGGCGCGCCCCGACCCAAACAATTTTTCCCAGAAGTGTGGGAAGGGATGTGAGGAGGCCGTGTCATCTATTTCGATCGTTTGTGCGGGTGTAGGGCCTTGCGCGCCGAGCATATTCGTCGGGGGGACCACCACAAGAATGACCAGCGCAACACGGAAAGCAGTCCTGCAAAGACTAGCGCAGCCCATCAAGGATCTCCTGAAGGATTGAAGGAGTCGGGGGCGTGGCGTGCCGCGCCCCCGTAGTTTGCAGTACGTTAGCTAAAAGCTTAGCCGAATTTGGAACTCAATCACGCGTCCGGACAGACCGGAGAGGGTGTGACCGAAGTCACCGGGATTGGTGAAGTCGGTGTTGCTTATGCCACCTGTCTGGAACGGAGGCAAATTCAGCGTGTTGAAGATGTTGAAAAAATTGGCGCGAAGGTCCAAGGCTGCCAGTTCTCCGAGATGCATGAAGCCGGGAAGCAGGGTATGCTTGCCCAGGGTCATGTCAATTTGACGATAGTGAGGCCCGCGGAACCTGTTGCGTCCGATGCCGTTCGGCCCGCGCTTCATGGCTGTAATGCAGTTTACCGGGAAATTCGGGCAAGAAGCGCCTGTGAATATGTTGAAGTAATCGAACCCCCCGTTCGGGTGCGCCGCATCTTTGGGGAAAACACCGTTAACGAAACTCTGGTTTGAAGAACCAACGCCGCCCTTGCCGTCCCACTGCGTCGGAAAATCATTGCCAATGCCGTCACCATTGATGTCATTTGCGAGGTCACCCGGCCTTCCGAAGAAACAGCAGCCCTGTTGCGGTGTCCACGGGAAACCGCTGTGGGCTGTCAGAACCCCATTAATCTGCCAACCGCCGAGGGCTTTTCCAAGATAGCCCTTCGAGAGCTTGAAGAATGGCAAGTCCCACAGGCCATACAGCACAAATTGGTGCTTCACATCGAAGTCGGAAGGACCACGGTCGAGGTTCTGCTGACTGGGATCGGCTTGCTGCGCCCCACGGCCAAACGAAGAGGTGTCGATACTCTTGCTCCACCGATAGGTGCCATCGATCGAGAATCCGTGGGCGTACACCTTGCTGACGTGAAGAAGCATTGCATTGAAATCCGAGTTGACGTCTGCCAATGGGAAGAAGATGCGATCGAAATTAGGGTTCCCCGTCAAACGCGGTGTGATCGGGTTGCCGTTAACATCCGCTTCCTGGACCATCTCTTTTCTGTTGGCACAGGGTT
>QHYF01000049.1 GCA_003224075.1 Acidobacteriota bacterium | reverse complement strand
CCTCACGGCGATTCGCCATTTCCCTGCCCGCGAAGCGCAGTGGGCGGACTTCCCTGCCTGGGTCAACGCCGACCTCGCCTCCGCCTACGCTGCCAAAGGCATACGCCGCCTGTACACCCATCAGGCGGCCGCCGCCGAGGCCGTCCATGCGGGCAAGAACGTCGTCATCGTCACACCGACGGCTTCCGGCAAAACGCTCTGTTACAACCTGCCGGTGCTGAACGCGGTCCTTGAAAACTCAGATTCCCGTGCCTTGTACCTCTTCCCCACCAAAGCGCTCGCGCAGGATCAGCTCGCGGAACTCTACGATTTGAATCAGCGCCTCGAAAACCGCTTCGGTGTTTTCACTTACGATGGAGACACTCCGGCCGATGCCCGCAAGTCCATCCGTGAAAAAGGCCACATCTTCCTGACCAATCCCGACATGCTGCACACTGGCATCCTGCCGCACCACACGCGCTGGACGCGTTTGTTCGAAAACTTGCGCTACATCGTCATCGACGAGCTGCACACCTACCGCGGCGTCTTCGGCAGCCACTTGTGCAACGTGCTTCGGCGGCTGCGGCGCATCGCTCGCTTTTACGGCCGCGATCCGCAGTTTATCTGCTGCTCCGCCACCATCGCCAATCCCGGCGACCTGGCCGCAAGGCTCCTCGAAACTGACGTCGAAGTGCTGAACGCCAACGGCGCCCCGGCCGCGGAAAAAACATTTGTTTTCTACAATCCCCCTGTCGTCAATCGCGCGCTGGGCATCCGCCGCAGCTACATCAATGAAGCCTCGCGCGTGGCCCAGGAATTCCTGAACCACGATCTGCAAACGATGGTCTTCGCGAATTCACGATTGCACACCGAAATCCTCCTGACCTACTTGCAGCAGGCGAATCCGCATTCTCCCGGAAAACCGCAAACCATTCGCGGCTACCGCGGCGGCTATCTTCCCAACGAGCGCCGCGAGATCGAACGCGGCCTCCGCGACGGAAAAATTCGTGGTGTGGTCTCGACCAACGCCCTCGAGCTCGGCATTGATGTTGGTTCGCTCGACGCGGTTGTCATGGCCGGGTATCCCGGAACCATCGCCGCGACCTGGCAACGCGCCGGCCGCGCCGGCCGCCGCAGCGGGAGCTCCTGCTCGGTACTCGTGGCTTCATCCTCGCCGCTCGATCAATTCATCGTGCGCCATCCGGACTATTTTTTCGGCAATACGCCGGAGCACGCCTTCATCCAGCCCGACAATCTGGAAATCCTCATCAATCACCTGAAATGCGCCGCGTTCGAATTGCCCATCGCTCCCGGCGAAAAATTCGGCGATGTTGACCTGCCCGATCTGTGCGCCCGCCTCGCGGAAGCCGGCTTCCTGCATCTCGCCGGAGAAAATTATCACTGGACGCATGAAGCCTATCCCGCCGACACCATCAGTCTGCGTTCCGTCACCAGCGACAATTTTGTGATCATCGACATCACCGCGGCACCGAATGTGATCGGCGAAGTTGACTTTCCCAGCGCCCTCGTTTTCGTCCACGAAAAAGCCATCTACATTCACGGCGGCCAGCAGTATCACGTCGAGCATCTCGACTTCAAAGAGCGCAAAGCCTACGTCAAGCAGGTCAACGTCGACTACTACACCGACGCCATCCGCTACACCCAGGTCCGCGTCCTCGAAACCGCTTGCGAGCATCCGACAAGGACGCGAGTCCTGAGCGAGCGCAACGAGCCGATGGAACATTCCGGCCTTGTCGGAAAGGACCTCTTCTCTCCCTATTCTCATTCTCACGGCGATGTTCTTGTCCGCTCCCAAGTCGTCGGTTTCAAAAAAATCAAATTTTTCACCCACGAAAATGTCGGCGCCGGCAAACTCGAACTCCCCGAAAACGAAATGCACACAACCTCCTACTGGATCACCCTGGAGCGGCCCCTGCTCGAGTCGCTTCCTTTCTCCGTCAGCGAACGCCAGAGCGGCATGTTCGGCTTGCTCCACGCGCTCGAATCCGTCGCCACGCTTCTACTGATGTGCGATCGCCGCGATCTCGGCGCCGCCATCGGCGAGCGCCCTCCCGCGCCGGATTCCGGCTGCGCCATCGGTGGGCCCCAGCTTTATCCCGAGCCGCTGCGGGGGCCTGCAGTGCCCCATCTCGACGCGACTTCTGAATTCACCCCGACCCGCCTTGAAGATGCCATCTCCGCCAACGCAAAGGAATTCTTCGAGCCAAATCTCTATCTCTTCGATGCCTACCCCGGCGGCATCGGCTTTTCGGAGCCGCTCTTCCGCGCCCACGATCTCCTCGTGCAAAAAACGCGCGAGCTCATTTCCGCATGCGAGTGCGAGCAGGGCTGCCCTTCCTGTGTGGGCCCGGCGGGCGATCTTGCGCCGCGCGCCAAAGAAGCCGCTCTTGCCATTCTCGACCGCTTGGATGCGTAAATGGCTGCGACCCCCGATAAATTTTCCCGCCTCGCCGCACTCAAGCCGGCCCGAGCGATGCCCGCGCGGCCAAGTTCGTTGCGCGCGCCGGACGAAGAAGACGCGTTCGGCCGCCTACTCGGCGCAGGTGTCTCGAAGAATCGTTTCGGCGAGCATTTGGCCGTTCGAAACTGGTTTTCCACGCCGGAATTTTCCGAGCCTTCTCCCGTCGCAGTCGAATTACTCTCGCGCACTCGCGATGAAGCTCTTTCCCGCAAAACGCGCGCCGCCCTCTCAGATCCAGCCAAGTGGCTTTTCCTCGACACGGAAACGACGGGCCTTGCCGGGGGCACCGGCACGTACGCTTTTCTCATCGGCCTAGCATGGTGGGATGCCGGCGGATTGCAGGTCGAGCAATTCTTTATGCGTGACTTCGCCGAAGAGCATTCCCTGCTTCACGAACTCGCAGCCCGCGTTGCCGACCGCCCCGTACTCGTCACCTTCAACGGTAAATCGTTCGATTGGCCGCTGCTCGAAAATCGCTTCACCATGACTCGCTCCATCGCCGCGCCGCGCTTGGCCGCGCATCTCGACTTGCTGCACCCCGCGCGCGCGTTATGGAAGCTGCGGCTAGGTTCAGTGCGCCTGGTGGAACTCGAACGCCTGGTTCTCGACGCTCCGGGTCTCGGCTGGCACCGCGACGATGACGTTGCGTCCGCGCTCATCCCGCAGTTTTACTTCGACTATCTGCGCGGCGGGCCGATTGAACCGCTTGCTGGCGTTGTCCGCCACAACCAGATGGACCTGCGCGGGCTTGCCGCTCTTTTCGGCAAAGTCAACGCACTGCTTTCCGAACCGTCGAGCGCCGCAACTGGCTTCGAAAGCCTCGATCTCTTCGGCCTCTCGCGTTTTCTCCAACGCCGGGGCGATTCGAATCGCGCACATTCCGCCTGCACTCAGGCCCTCGAAATGGGGCTGCCTGCCGAGTTTCTCCCTAGGGCGCGCCGCGACCTAGCGCTGATGGCCAAGCGGCGAGGCGAGCATGCCCGTGCCGCAGAACTCTGGCAAGAAATTGTGGCCGATTCGAACGACGGCATCCACGCTTGCGAACAACTGGCCATCTATTTCGAACGTCACGCCAAAGACCTGGCCAAAGCCACGGAATTTGCAGAATTGGCGCTTTCGAAACTCCGCCGCCGGCGCGCCAGGTCGCGCGATCCCTTCCTCGCCGCCCACTTTGCCCACCTGGAGCAAAAAACCCTGCACCGTCTTGCGCGTCTCCAGCATCGAATTAAGATCGGCGGCGATCTGGCAAAATCACTCCTCCCATCACCTTCCCGGGGTGAAGATGAAGTGACAAGCTAGAACCGTCAAATTCGGATCTCGTCCCGTGTTCCTCAATTCAATGGAGGAAATCGGATGGAAAGCTCAGCTGCAAAACCGCAACCTAAGGCAGGAGGTCCCATGGCCACTGCCGAACAAACCTATTTGCGCACCGAACTCGAACAGCGCCGCGAACGTCTTCACACGGCTTTGCATTCACCGGGCGCTGATGCTTCTCTCTCTCAACTGCTCACCGCCGTGGACGAGGCGCTGGATCGTTTCGAACGCGGAACATTCGGCCTTTGCGAAGCCTGCCACGACACCATCGAAGCGGAACGCCTGCTCGCCGACCCGCTGATGCGGTTTTGCCTCGACCATCTTACGCAGGACGAACAGCGCGCCTTGGAGAGCGATCTTTCCCTTGCCGCTCGCATTCAGCGAAGGCTGCTGCCGGAACCGGGTGTGGAGCTGGCGGGCTGGGAAGTGCGTTATCACTATCAGCCCGCCGGCATGGTGAGCGGCGATTACTGCGATCTCCTGCAAACGAATAACGGTCTGCTGTTTTTGCTGGGAGATGTATCCGGCAAGGGAGTCGCCGCGTCAATGCTGATGAGCCATCTCCACGCCACGTTTCGCAGCCTCGCCGAAGCGGGTCTTCCGCTCGAACGCATGGTGGAGGATGCCAACCGGATTTTCTGCGAGAGCACGCTTGCCGGACAATTTGCGACTCTCGTCGTGGGCCGGGCGACGCCGGACGGCTCCGTAGAATTTGTCGGCGCGGGCCACCTGCCCTTGCTCCATATCCACAGTGAGGGAGCATCGCCGAGGGAATCAACGGGCGTGCCTTTGGGAATGTTTTGCGGCACGCGCTTCCCGCTCCACCGGATGACGCTCGCCGCGGGCGACAGCTTGTTCCTGTACACCGACGGATTGACGGAAGCACGAAATCGAGCGGGCGAGGAGTACGGCCTTGCGCGAGTTCAAAAGCTGGCGGCTCGCCACCCTGGGGCCGAGCCGAGAAAGCTGATTTCGGAATGCCTAACCGATTTGAGCGGCTTCCGTGAAGCTGTCAAGCAGACGGACGACTTGACGCTTCTCGTGGTGCAGCGCAAAGACTCCGCCATTTCCTGAAAATGCAGCAAGGTGAGGGTGGTCTTCTTCAAAACCAAGAGAGAGATTCGACGCCGTCTTTGGCTCGTCCGAATGACGAATTGACGTTTTCGGTCCGCCTGAAGACGGTTGCAGTTTTTTCAGAGACGGCGCCGGGGCGCTCCGGAGGCTGCGGAGCAGAGGGCCAGCCCAGCGCTTTCGTTAATCCGTCAAAAACGCCGCGCGTAGCGCCCTCCAGCGTCACGCACTCTTTATTGAAACAATCCAGGAAAACGCCGCTTTCGGGTGTGTCAAAAGAAAAAAAGGCCGGACGGCGAAACAAATTGGAGCGCTGGGAGTGTTTTTTCTCGAGCGCTTCTGAATACTGACCAAAGAAGCGCGCTGCATGCTCCTCGCTGTCCAACTGCAAGCGAGTCATCAGGACGAGCTTTTTGTTTTGCTTCTGTTCGTAGAGAACATAGCGGTCGCCGTCCCAGGCTGCCGCCATTGGCTTCGCGCGGTCCTCGCCGAGAAATTGCTTCAACACTTCCTTCCAGCCGAATTCACCGAGGGCGTTCTCATCAAGCTTTGACCAGTTCGCTCCGAGCAATTTTTCGAGTTGAGGAAGCGTGACATTCGGCGGAGTCTTGCCGGAGCGATAGAGCGCCGGATGAAGAATCTGTTGGGTGGAAACGGGAGGCTTCTCGAACAAAGCGGGCAGGCCCGGCCAGCCAGTGTCCTTCAGAACCGCAGCCGTGAAGTTCAGTCCGCCGAGATAGGGAAAGATCAAAGCATCCTTGATAAAGGGAGGAGCCTTTTGCAGCGTCGGAGTGCTGCCCAGATCGCCGATCAAAATGCCGGGATCGAAGTCCGGCAGATCCTTCAGGGAGCGCCCGGTCCCGAGCATCAGATAGTCGACCATGGCAGCCATGGCGCTGCCTTCAAGCACCGCATCGCGCGCGAGTTCAGCATCTTCGTTGGGGCGGGCTGCCTTTACCCACGCCTCGATTTGAAAGTGCTGGTCCTCGAGCGCGTGCGTCAATTCGTGGGCCATGACCATGCGCTGGTCCGCAAGCGGGCTCCAGTCGGCGATATAGAATTCACGAGTCTTCGGATCGTAGAGACCTTCGACCTGTTCGGTGAGCACGTTCACCATCAAGGAATCGAGGTCGAATCCTTTGGGAAGGAGGCCAAGAGCCTCGGCGCTGCGCGCGTCGGCATAGCGTTCCGCAGGATTTTTTTCTTCGTTCATCTGCTTGATAACAAAGGCGCGGATTTCCTCGCGCGAACGCAGGGACTTTTTCAGCGGCGCGCGGAGCTTCAGCCCGGTGATTTCGCTCATCTGGTTGAGGACTTCATCGGCGGCAGCAATAAAATCGGCTTGCGTGCCGGCCTTGGGGGCCGCGGGAAGCGGGGTGACGGAAGCTTCCTGCGCGCGAACGGCGATCCCGCCAAAGAAAACAATGAGGCACAAGAACAGAGCGCACAACGGAGAAAGCGGGCGTTTTGAGAGAGAGGCCATATCGTTTGAGAGCATGACCGCCGAGCGGTCAATTGAAAGTATGACCGCAAGCGGTCAATTGAAAGTATGACCGCAAGCGGTCAATGGCAGGATAGCAGAATCGCAACGCTCGCGCTGCGCGGCGGCTCCGGTGCACACGACCTGTAGCTGAAGCGTCGTCAGGGCTTGCCTTGCTTCACGAAGTCGTAGGCCTCCCTGGCAAGCTCGACTCAGTCGAAAGGACGCATGGGGAGATGGAGCGGAGAATGGCGAGTGACAAGTGGAGGGAAAAGGGGAAGAAGGATGGCTGGCAGGATCAGACAACGGCTAGAGGATCAGGGGCCGGTTGGGCTTCGTCAGCGTTGTTTCTGAATCGATTCAGCACTTCTTCGATGGTGCTGAACATCTCGCTGGTGCGGATGGGTTTGGATATGTAGCCATCCATGCCTGCGGCGAGACAGCGGTCCTGGTCGCCTTTCAGAGCATGGGCGGTCATGGCGATGATGGGAATGTGACGGCCGGTTGATCTTTCTTTCTCGCGGATGGCGGACGTAGCTTCGAAGCCATCCATCTCCGGCATTTGAAGGTCCATGAGCACCAGTTGGAAGTCTTCTTTTTGAAATGCTTCGACGGCCGCACGGCCATCGCCCACGACTGATACTTCGTAGCCCCTTTTCTGAAGGAGCCTCACCGTCAGCGTTTGGTTCACGGGATTGTCTTCCGCCAAGAGGACTCGGATACGGCGCTTGATTTCCCGCAAGGAGTGGCGGGTCACCAAGTGGTCCGTGCTCTTCTGCGGTGCAGTGTGCAGAATCTGACAAATGGCGTCCAACAGTTCCGCTTGCCGGATGGGCTTTACCAGATAGGCGGAGATCCCGAGTTGGCGGCAGCGTGCCGCGTCACCCAGCTGGCCCGCTGAAGTGAGCATCATGATAATGGCTCCCACCAAGCCCGGGTCCTTCTGGATTCGCTCGGCGAGCGTAAAGCCGTCCATTTCGGGCATTTGACCATCCAGAAGAATCAAAGGGAAGGGATAACCGGTGCTCTTGGCGATTTCCAGAGCCTGCAGCGCGGCCCGGCCCCCGTCCACGGCGGTGGGCTTCATGCCCCAGCGAGTGAGCATGCCGTGCAAGACGCGGCGATTGGTGAAATTGTCGTCGATAATCAGAGCGTGGATGTCGCGCAAATGAGTTTGCGAGGCAGGAGCCGGGCGCTCGGCAGGTGTCTTCTGAATATCCAACCTGGCCGTAAAGTGGAAGGTGCTGCCGAGGCCGAGTTCGCTTTCAATCCAAATTCGCCCGCCCATCAGCTCCACGAGCTTTGCGCAGATGGTCAGGCCCAGCCCGGAGCCACCGAACTTTCGGGCCATGGAGCTATCGGCCTGAGAAAAGGCCTCGAAAATGATCTTCTGGTTGTCAGGGGCAATGCCAATGCCAGTGTCTCGAACGGCAAAGTGCAGGCAGACCCCGTCGTTCGTTTCTGATTCAATCTCGGCGGAAACAGCGATCTCGCCCCGTTCCGTGAACTTGATGGAATTCCCCACCAAATTGATAAGGATTTGCCGCAGCCGGCCGGGGTCACCTAAGAGAGATTCGGGCACGTCCGGTTGAACGTCGTAGACCAGCTCCAGGCCCTTCTGATGAGCGCGGAAACTGAGGGCCTTCATGCTTTCGCCCAGACTCTCGCGCAGGTCAAAGGGAATCGAATCGAGAGTAAGCTTTCCCGCTTCGATCTTGGAAAAATCGAGAATATCATTGATGACCGTGAGCAGGGATTCGGCGGAGAGGCGGACGAGACCCAGGCTGTCGCGCTGCTCGGCGGTGAGTTCGGTGTCCAGCACCAACTCGGTCATACCGAGAATGCCGTTCATGGGCGTGCGGATTTCATGGCTCATGGTCGCGAGGAAAATGCTCTTGGCTTCACTGGCGGCTTCCGCGGCCTGCTTCGCTGCGTGCAGTTCCTGTACCGCATGGCGGCGCTCCGTAACATCACGGAAGCTCCACACGCGCCCGGCACTTTTCCCACCCAGGAGCTGAGGCTCGGAGTGCCACTCAAAGACTCGACCATCCTTGAACTCAATCACATCATCGGTCGCGTGATCGCGATCTCCCAGGAGCTGGAGTGCACGGATCAAGAAAGCTCTGGGATCCTTGAGCTGTGGAGCGGAAACCATCAGGGCTTGCACACCGTCGGCGGCCCGCAAGCTTTCCTCAGGAATTCCCCACATGGCCTGAAGTTTGCGGTTGTAGGTGAGAGCGCGGCCCCGGCGGTCCACGACGAGAATGCCTTCGGCTGTAGATTCCAGAGTCGTGCGAATCACTGCCGTCGCCTCGCGGACGCGCCGACGCAGGGAAGCGCCCCATCGCAAGGCCATGAGGATTCCCAAAACCATGAGCGCCACAAGAGCGACGGCGCGTTTGGCGTTCCACCACGGCGGCAATTGGGCGACGAAGACATCCTTGGAGGTGCGAAGACGGATCCGGAAGCGATCGGGTTGTCCGTTTTCGTCGCCGTTGTCTACCGTGCAGATTCCGGTAACTTGCAGGATGCTGCCCTCTCGAAGCGACGCGAAGCCCGAGGAAATCTCCGAGTCCGTCAATTCCGCTTCAAATGCAATATTGCCATCTTGCAGGAGAAGGCGTTGCGCTCCACGGTTCAGAGAGCGCCCCGTTAACCAGCCGCGTACACGGATGAGTTCCGCGTTGTAGCTATGGAACATGTTCTCTTTGGCAAAAGTGGTGCCGAACAATGCGTCCTTGGGAGTAATCTCACGGGGCCGTGGAATCACGCCCTTCCCGGCGGTGCGGAAAATAGTATCCCTGAGTTCCGGAGCAAACCGGCCGACTTCGACGAAGCCAACCACATCCACCCGGTCACCGGGCTCGAGCGCCGGCGATTCCTGCTGGGTTTGGGCGTAAAGAGAACCACTCTCATTCTGAATGAAAATGGCTTTGCCTGGCCTGAACAGGGTCACCACGCCATTCACCTGAACGCGATGTCCGGGTGCGCCCTGCGGGCTGAACCGTAGAAGATCGGAAATCGCACGGACGGAGGTAGCGAATGGGTCGCGGGGAGGCGGCTGGATTACCTGGATTTCAGATTCATAGGGAATATTGATGAAAATCCCGGTCAACTGATTCATGGAGTTGAATTGCGCACCGCAGGTTCCGCGCAATCGCACTCGCGCATCCACGATCTGCGGCACGTCTGTGCGAGTATAGAAAGGAATTCGACCCGTTACACGGCCGTCTTCCATGGCCACTTCCAGGAGCAGATGATTCCCCTTCCGGAATACTCGATGAACGATGCCTTCCACTTCGACCCGCTGGCTGTCTTCCTGCGTGGAAGCCATCCGCTCAAACGAAACGGACCGCGCCGGGGGCAGACTGACATGCCCCAGAACTCGCAAGCGAGGATTGCCTACCTGAGGCGCAAAATCCGGGGCTTCTGTGACACCCGCAACTTCCACAAGATCTCCCACTCTGATTGGCACATTGGGCTTGACGATCTCTGTGTTGATCCAGATACCGCTGCTGGCATCTTGCACAAAGAGATCAGGTTGCTCCGGGTCGTAGAACGTGATGACACCCTTCAGCCGTACGGGGTAGCCCTGTTTGGCTTGTCGGAGGCTCATCTTGCGGATCGCAAGTGCGCTCGTGATGACGGGCCGGATGGCGTTGGAAGCGGGTTCGTCTGCCGCTGAAACGTGAATGGGGATGAACAGAACGCTGGGGAGAAGCACCAAAGGTAGGACGCGCACCAATGACGGAAGAAGACACATTCGGGGCATTCGGAACAGTAGGCTGGTTGCGGAGAGCGATATTTGTGTTCGGCGCGCCATTGGACCAATCGAAAGGCCAGTGGGCCATGGTTGCACGTCACTGGCCAGCGAGCGTGAAGGGACCTAGGCGCAAGGCCTGCAAAGTCAAGCCACTAGCCAAGGGAAGAGGACCTTCAGACTGTGCTTGGTCTCCGGAGGAGTCAGACTTGAAACACGATTCCAAGATGGAACAGTGAGGCGGTCAATCGAAAAGAGTCGGCCCAGGAAACCGGCTTGTGTTTCTGGCAAGTAAAGCAGAAGAATGGGTGAAGGAGCAGGCGCTAACGGCTGGCGAGGTAAGGAGGCGAGAATAAAGGCGCTCTTGTTCCCAAAACTTAACAGTGTGGTGGTTCTGATGTACTCTGAGTCGAGCGCTCAGTCCGCGCCCGAGGAATTGATGCTTCCAGGTCTCCGTCTGCGGCAGGCCCGCGAAAGACTCGGATTAACCTATCGAGATGTGGAGCGAGCCAGCTTCGAACTGGCGGCTCGACGCGGACGTCCCGACTTCATCGTGCACATCAGTCGGCTGGCAGATATGGAAAACCGGGGGGTTGTGCCGGGCCTGCACAAACTGTATACGCTGGCGACCATCTATCGATTGAATCCGCTGGAAATGTTCCGCTGGTACGACGTCCCTATTGACGAGTGCTTTCATGATGGGAGCGACTTGCCCGTGCCGGAGACCCATCTGATGGCGCCGCCGATATCGCTGCGGATTCCAATGAAGTTTGATCCGGCGTTCGATCCGCAGCGAACGGAGTTCTTGTCGCGGATGGTGGAAAGGTGGGGTCACTTCGAGGGCGTGCTCACCAACGGCCATTCGAATCACATTTATGGATACATCGGCCTGTCCGATCGACGGATGACGCCGCTGCTTCGTCCGGGGAGCATTGTGCTTGTGGATACATCCGTGAGGAAGATCAACGATGGCGATTGGACAACGGAACACGACCGGCCGATGTATTTCGTGGAGGTTCGCGGAGGATATCGATGCGGATGGTTCCATCAGGATGGTTCGCGACTGGTCATGCAGCCGCACCCGCTTTCACATTGTTTACCGGAGACGTGGCGCGCGCCTGAAGAGGCTGAAATTGTGGGCCGCGTGACGGGCGTGGTTACGCGCTTGAACGAGCCCGGGAAGCTTCCTCCCGCAGAATCTCCAGGAGAGCGCGGAGATTCGAACAAAAAAGCTCTTTGAGATAATCGGGAGATTGCTCGGGCACGAGCACGCGGTACGCTTCCATACGGAGCCAGTGAGAAACCGCGACGGTCAATCCACCTTCCATGGCAGCGAGGCAGGCCTGTAAATCCTTCAATTGAATTGCGAGCGGCGTTTCGAGAATCCGCTCGAAAATCTGTTCATGACAAAGCTGCAAAGCCTGCTGGATGGCGGCGTCCGGATACAGAGCAGCCAGGCCTGCGTGCTCGTACCGGCCACTGGATAGATCCCGCAAAGAAGACACATAGGTCAACCGCGCAAATTGCCCGGGAATGGCCGCCAGGGTAGTCAGGGTGAAGTCCTGAACGATCCTACGGTTCTGCTGGAACTGTGTCAGCGTTCTCATGCCGTGATTTGTTCCGTTTACGGAACATTTTCGAACCCACAACCGCCACGATGACTGCTCCTCCTTAATATGCCCTTGAGGAGGGCTACACCCTTGAAAAAGACAACACTGGTCATGGCGGTCTCCGTTCTGACAATTCTGATGGTACTTCCTGTTATTGGTTCCGTCAACACCTTAGCCGGTAAACCAACGATAATCGGCCCGACGCTCCGCGCCGACGGTGACCCGCTGCCGCCACCGATTCCACGGAAGCCATCCCTGATGGAGCTCAACACTCTGGTGGCGGACGGCGATCCTCTGCCGCCGCCGATTCCACCGAAGCCATCCCTAATGGAGTTCAACACTCTGGTGGCGGACGGCGATCCCTTGCCGCCGCCGATTCCGCCTCAGCCTTCAGTCGAGTTGTTTGTTTGAGATTCTTCTAATGAGTGACTCGGCCGGAATCACTCCGGCGGTCCAGTACTTGCGGACAATTCCGAGGGGCGCACAGAGGCTATTTACCGCGCGGTTATAAAAGTGTTAGTATGCGCCCGGAATGGCTGAGATCGTTAGTTTCGAGAGAGTGCTTTGGGGCCTCACTGTTTTCCTGAAAGCAGGGCTACTGGTTCTGCTTCTCTACCGCAGGAATTACAGGGCGTTTCCGTACTTTTTCGCATACGCGCTCATTAGTATCCTGCACAGCGCCGTTCTCTTCGAAAGCTACCGGCTGTGGGGATTCAATTCTCCGACTTCGAGAAGCATCGCCTGGGGCTCGCAAGGTTTGGTGATCTTGGTCCGGGCGCTGGCGGTAGCTGAGATTTGCAGACGTGTGCTGGCAAGATACCGGGGAATCTGGGCGCTGACGGGGCGCGTGCTTCTCGTAACCGCGGGATTTGTTTTGTTATACTCGTGGGCGATCGCCAGAGGCAGCTGGCAGTTCGCCATACTCAACTCGGATCGTGCCGTCGAGCTGGCGATCGCCGCCGTGATCGTGATGCTTTTTACATTTGCGCATTATTACGAGGTGGGTGTAGAACCCGCAGTGCGCACGCTCGCAGTCGGATTTCTCCTGTATTCGTGCTTCTTCGTCCTGAATGACACGATCCTGGAAAGCCGGCTGCATCGCTACACGGCGCTCTGGAATCTCCTGGGAACCCTGTCCTTTCTCGCGAGTCTGGTGATCTGGAATTGGGCTTTGCGCGAAAAGCAGCCTGAAGCAACACTCGCGCCCGAAATGCTCTCCGATGCCGTCTATCGCCAGATGACGCCGGAGATCAACTCCCGTCTGAGGGCGCTGAACGACCAGCTGAATCATTTTTGGCACGCGGAGGGAAAGAGATCTTGAGTTTCTTTCTGTACTTGTTTTTCGGACTGGTCGGCCTGCTGCTTCTTCTCTTCGCGTGGTCGGTCCGCAATCCGAGGAGGCCCGTAACGTCTCCCTTCGGTGCCGACGTTCTGGAGGAAGATGAGCCCGGCCATTTGGCATACTTGCCGCAGATCCAACAAGCCCTGGCGAAGACAGATTATGAATTCCTTGCCGGGAGAGTTCCAATCAGAGTACAGCGCCGGGTGAGGCACGAGCGTCGAAGTGTAGCACTCGCTTATCTGTCCGCGCTGCGAGGGGACTTCCAGAGTCTGTTGCGGATGGCCAGAGTCATTGCGGTGCTGTCTCCGGAGGTGGCGGCGGTGCAGGAGTTCGAAAGGCTTCGTCTCTCCATCAAATTCGCATGGCAATACGAGATGCTTCGAATGAAGTTGTTGGCAGGCTTTGCCGCGGCACCGCAACTGATGAGTCTGAGTGACTTGGTGAGCGGATTAAGTGCCCGAATGGAATCGGCGATGCAGGAGCTCGGAGAACGTGCCGCCCTGGCAAAAGAGCTGAGTTCATCACTCGGCCGGCGCGGAATGGGCGCTGCTTGAGAGCAGTTCATCTACTGCAGTGAGCAAATCACTCGCTTTGAACGGTTTTTGAAGGATTCGGGAGCCGTTTCCCGCATTTTTTCCATCTGCTCCGTTTGATTGTACAACGGCGGACATCTAGATCAGCCTCTCGCTCAGAGCCGGCTTATGTTGAGCCAGCCATACGCCCATCCCGCCCTGAAATTGCGGGCGGCCCGGGAGCGGCGGGAGCCTGCGACGCAAGAGGTTGGAAGGGTAAGTTGATCGTGAACGACGCGCCGCGCGTGGGAATATTTCTTACGCGAATAGTTCCTCCGTGTTCGGTGACGATGCCATAGCAAATGCTCAAACCGAGACCGGTCCCCTTGCCGACCGGTTTCGTCGTGTAAAAGGGATCAAAAACTCGGGAAGGGTCTTTAACGCCGGGCCCGCTGTCGGTGAACTCGATGAACAGGCAGTCGCCGTCAATCCCGGTGCGCACCCACAGATCACCATCGCCGGAGCCTTCCAGGATGGCGTCGACGGCGTTGTTCACCAAATTGAGAAATACCTGCTGAAGTTGGTGGGGATCGGCGGCGGTGAGGGGCAGATTGTCGGCCAAGTCCAAGTGAACGCGGATGTTGCTCATACGCAAGTCGTAATCCCGGAGCGCCAGGGTCTCTTCGAGAGCCTCGTTGATGTGCACGGGAACACGTTCCGGCTTGTGCTGGCGGGCGAAGCTCAAGAGATTCTGGACGATGCGGTGCGTGCGCTGGGCCTGCTTGTAGAGTTTGTCGGCATACTCGATCCCCTGCGGTCCCATTTGCCCGCTGGAGGTCAACAATTGGCTGTAGCCAAGGATGGCGGTCAGCGGGTTGTTTAGTTCGTGGGCGACCCCGGAGATTAATTGCCCGACCGCCGCGAGCTTTTCGCTATGAAGCAACTGTTCCTGCGTGCGGCGCAGGTTTTCGTAGGCCTGGCGAGTCTCTTCGTAGAGGATGGAGCGCTCGATGGCGCTAGAGATCTGACTGCCGACGGCGATGAGCAAGTTTACGTCAGGGGGAGAAAACTCGCGGGGTGTGCGACTGCCCACCACTAGGCCGCCGATGACGCGATCCTTGGACCAAAGGACGACGATGTAGGAAGCCACAATCTCTTCTTTCAATTGTGTCTCGCGGAAAACCGGCGGTAGCGGTAAACCTTGGGTAGAAAGAAAAGTCGCATGAACGGCCTTGACATGCTGCAGCAGTTCGGGCTGCACGGAAACCGGTGGGAAGTGGCGGGCGTGATCCGAGCGATGACCTACAGCCGCGATGCGGCGCAAATGCGCGCCATCCTTGTCGAAAAGATAGACCGAGGCGGCATCCAGGCCGAATAACTCGGCCATTTGGCGCAGCGTGCGGTGCAGCGAATCGCTGAGGTCCAGCGATTCGCTCAGTGTCTGGCCGATGGAGTTCAGCACCATGAGTTCGCGGTTGCGGCGGCGGATTTCGGACTCGGCTT
>QHYF01000259.1 GCA_003224075.1 Acidobacteriota bacterium | reverse complement strand
CACCCGCCGCCACCCACGGTTCCGGCCAGGACGGCGATCCCGAAGAAACCACTAGCCCAATGCACCTTGTGGCTTTTGCTGCCTCCTTTTAAGGCGTCCTTATGAAGCAGCCAGGGAGTGCGCAGCACGTGCCACAGAGCGATGCAACCCAGAGCGATGGCGGTAGATAGGCCCGCCGTCTTGAACCTCGTCCATGCAACCGCATCAACACCCCGGATCAGGAGATACGAGCCGGCAGCCACAAGCGCGGCGGCTACTAATTCTCCTCTCCAGGTGCGATTGCACTCGTCGCCAAGTCGTTTCAGAAAGTGCCAATAATAGGAGAGCATAGTCTGCTGTCCGGTCCTTTTCTCCTGGGTTGTAACCTCGGCCTCCACCGGCGAAAGTTCAGCCACGCCCTGAACTTCAGCCTTCACCGGAGCTTTCACCGTCGCCGCAGCGGCTTGCTGAATCCGCATTTTGGACTCTTTCTCCTGTGTTGCCACCTCGTCATGCAACACAGCTTTCACCGCAGCTTTCACTGCGTTCGGAGCGGTTCTCCGAAGCCCTGCTTTGTCCCTCCAAGTCTCCCAGCTTCGCAACACGCGGTCGTGCCCTTTGGCGGAACCTTCTATCAAGCTCGAAGTCGCATCGAACGGCACGCGGCTGCTGCTCGCTTTGAAAAAGTTATCAATAAAAGAACTGGAATGCTTGACTTGAAGTTCCCCGGCCGCCTGGAAGTCGTGGAGAATGTCGTTCAACTCTTCCTCGCTGGGAACTTGTCGAGCTTCTTCGTACGCTCTTTGGTAGGACTCCAATCGTGCGGCCATGCAGCGTTCAATGTGCTGTACGTGGCAGTTGATGATCGCCTGAGGATCGATGCCCTTGAGCGGCGTCTTGGCGGACTTTTTCGTCGCCGTCTTCTTGAGCAAGTTCGTCGTTTCGGCCCGTGTGGTGACGGCGGATTCCATCAAAGATTGCTTGTATACCGAGTCAGCGTAGCCCTTGATCTGTGTTTCCATGGGGTCGATTACCTTCCATGCCGCCGATTGTACCCTGGATTTTTGCCGCGTCCCAAACGTTGCCCCGCGTGACCGCCAACCTCGCGAGCTTGACGGATGGCCCGCCACGCCGCTTTCTTCCACAGGTCAGGAATCACCAGTCACGAGTCACTTTTCCTCCGGTTGCCGCCCTTCCGCCCGAATGCTACGATTTGGTGTTCCATGTCCCCTGCTAACACCCAGCCGAACAACGTCAACCGCCCGCGTGTGGGCATCCCCTGGCGCACCACCGACGAAGAAGCCAAGCGGATTACCACCAAGCTCCAGTTCTACTTTGGCTCCGTCGAGGAAGCCGGGGGCGAGCCCGTTCCCATCTCATTGCAGCTCCCTGCAAACCAGTTTGCCGCGCAAATCGCAGACTTGGATGCTTTCGTCCTGCCCGGCGGGCCAGCAGACGTTAGCCCGGCGCTTTACGGCGCCCCGCACCACAAAAAGACCCACGAAGCTGACACAAATCGTGAAAAAACGGATTTTGCGATCCTGGAGCACGCCTTTTCTTCCGGCAAACCCGTCCTGGCCATCTGCTACGGCTGCCAGAGCCTCAACGTTCGCCTCGGCGGCACGCTGTACCAGGACATCGCCAGCGAGCTACACACGGAAATCGAGCACAGCAGGGAGGGTCTCCCGCCAGATGCGCCCGACCCTACGCACGAGGCGCGTATTGAGCCAGGCGGCGAGATTGCCCAACTCGCGGCCGCTTGCGGCCTTGAGAATCGAAGCGGGGGATTCGGCGTGCGTGTAAACACTTCGCATCATCAATCCATCCGCGATCTTGGGCGCGGTCTGCGCATCGCCGCGGTTGCTCCCGATGGAGTGGTCGAAGCCGTCGAGCATGAGCCGCATAAACATTGGGTCGTCGGCGTTCAATGGCATCCGGAGCGGATGAAGGGCGATCCGCTTGCGGCCGCTCTGTTCCGCGCGCTGGTGCAGGCGACGCGTGCGGCGGCAGCGCGCCGCTGAAACCGGCGGCTCTATCCGACTGTAGACTGTCAACTTCTGGGGGATCGATGATTTCACTCGCGGGCAAGGCGGCACTGATCACCGGGGGTTCGCGCGGCATCGGCGCGGCTGCCGTCAAACTCTTCGCGCAGGCGGGCGCCGACGTGGTTTTCAGTTACGTCAAGGCCAAAGATGCCGCGCTCCAGGTCCAGCAGGAAGCTGGAAAGCACGGTACTCGCGTGGAGGCGTTCAAAGCCAATGTGAGCAAGCACGCGGACAATCAAAAACTCGTCGAACATTGCGTCTCCCGGCTCGGGCGCCTGGACATTCTGGTGGCCAATGCCGGCGTCTGGAACCTCGAAGATCTGCCCATCGAAAAAATGACCGAAAGGCAATGGGACGACATGATCCGCATCAACCTAAAGAGCGTCTACTCGGTCATCCACTTCGCCGTCCCGCAAATGATCAAGCAGAAGTCCGGCAAGATCATTCCCATCAGCTCCACCGCCGGGCAGCGCGGCGAATCCTTTCATACGCATTATGGCGCCAGCAAGGGTGGCGTCATCAGTTTTACGAAAGGACTTTCCACGGAACTCGCCCGCCACAATATTCTTGTCAATTGTGTCGCGCCCGGCTGGGTCGCCACGGACATGTCCAAACCCGTGCTTGAAACAAAAGCGGGCCAGAAGATGGCCACCTCGGTGATTCCACTCGGTCGCGCCGCCACGCCCGAGGAAATCGCAGGCCCGATCCTCTTCGTAGCTTCGGACTTGGCCAACTTCATGACCGGCGAAGTCATCAATGTAAACGGAGGCGCGGTCTTGTGCGGCTAAGGCTCGTTCATCTTCCGGCCATTGCTCTCGTCGCTGGATGTTTTTTTGCGCCGCGCGCCGCGGCTCAGAACCCCGATACGATGATGCCGGAGCAGAGTGTAGCGAAGGGCAAGCAGATTCTCGGCGAGCTCATCAATGGGCTGGGCGGCCCGGGCTATACGGAAGTCCATGAGAGCCTGTGCCAGGGCCGCCGGGCGCTGTTTGGCCACAATGGCGAGCTTACCGGCTACATCGACTTCAACGATTATCGGCGCTACCCGGACAAAGACCGCACGGAATACATCGGCAAGGGCCGCAACACGCTTCTTGCGGCTCTCATCGGCGTCGACGGACTGGACTTCGCTCGCGGAGGCATCATCATCACGGTGTACAACGGCGATCACGGCTGGACGCTCGACCGCAGCGGGGTGAGCGAATTACCTGCTGCATCCGTCGCCGACTTTCAAGAACAAGTCAAGCGCAGCATTGACAATTTGCTCCGGCTGCGCCGCAAGGAGCCGGGCATGGCCATTCGCTTCGGCGGCAGCGACACCGTGGACCTCAAGCAGGTGGATTGGGTCGAGCTGACCGACAGCGAAGGCCGCGCGTTCCGTCTGGCCGTGGACCGTTCCACTCATTTTCTGGTCCGCAGCACGGTCACCACCAAGGACGAAGAAAACCAGCAAATCAACGAAGACGTCACCATCTACACGAATTACCAGCTCAAGGACAGTGTCTGGACGCCGCTCCAGATCTCTCGCGAACACAATGGCCGCCGCACCGCTCAGATTTTTTATGACACGTGTCGCTTCAATCCGGGCTTTCCCGATGAGCTTTTCACGAAAGCTTCCCTCGAAAAGCGCGGTTCCGAGATTGGCATTAAAAGGAAGTAACCGCGTGGTGAACTTTGCTCTGCCGCGCCGTTTCTTTGCCGCAATTCTCTCGTAAGCCTGCCGCGTTCACGGCCACCCTGGCCGAAAAATATGCCGCGTCATTCTTCAAACAGGTCGTGTTTCCTTGCTGCACAAGCCTCATGTCCTTCCGGTGGACAGGGAAATCAGGTACCAATTATATGTATTAAACTCCATAGGACGCCCCCGGAGACTCGGGGCCAATTTGTTACAGTTCTACCCAATCTTTCAGGCGTATAATAAGATGCAGGGCTTTAGTCCAAGAAAGTACTGTGTTTAGCGGCGGTTAGGTTCGGCCTCTTTTGGTCCGGCAATTGCCCCGGATTGGTATCCAAACTGCGCATCGGGGCTTGGCCCGCTGATTTTATCATTGAACTGGGAAACGACCTTGCAAGGGAGTGCAATTCGCTCAGGCGCTCATCGAAGCCGAATTGGCGGCTTCAGCATGGTCGAGCTTGCGGTTTCACTTACCATTCTTCCTATTGCCATTCCTACTATGATGCGTTCCATCCGGAGCTATCAACTAAACGACTCCGCGGGCCGTGTGGCAGACATTCTGAAATTCACCCGCTTCGAAGCTGTTCGTCGAAACACTGCGGTGAATGTACAAATCCAGCTCCAGCAGAATGGCGCTGATTGGGTCGTTTGGACGGACTCCCTCAACAACGGAGTTCTTGATCCAACAAAGAAACAGGCTCTGATCACGGGAATCATGACCTTACTCCCTGCCGGTGGTCTGCCAAACACAAACGCATTCAAGGCCGCGCTGGGCAATAACACCGCCTTTGCCACTTTGTCAGGAGCCAATGGCTTTGTCACTTTCGATGCTCGGGGTGCAGTGCTCCTCGGTGCGGCCCCGCCGACCACCGTCTTTGTGCTCTACGTGGGCAGCCCGGCCAACGCCGACTTTGGCTATCGCGCCGTGCTTCTTCTCCCCACGGGAGGCACGCAGATCTGGTCCGCCCCGCCCGGGGCAAATACGTGGCAGAGAATTAGTTGAGGAATAAGATCGGCAAAAAAATGGGTTCCCAGCTTACAAAACTTGTCCGAACGCAGCGGGGCTTCAGCCTCCTTGAGATGCTGTTCGCCACCGTTATCCTGCTGGTGGGGCTAGTGGCTGTCGCCCAACTCGTACCGGCCTCGATCCTTCTGAACTACCGGAATCGCAACGACTCCGCCGCCCTGGTTTTTGCGCAGCGCCAACTGGACCAGATGCTGGATCAGCCGCTCAATTCGACTGTTTTCATGGATACGGCCACACCAGCACATGTTTGCCAGCTTGGCGACCCCACACCCACCAACACCAACCAGGGGAGTCCCGTGGTGGTCATCAATAACCTTGCGCAGATTGATTTCGGGGCAGACCCCGTTCCCGGTTTTAACTTCACGTTCGGAGACCCGACGGACCCAAGAGCTACAGCCTATGATGTGCGCTGGGCCGTGATCGTAAGCGGGAACGGCGGACCCGTGTACTCCAAGCGTTTCATTCTGGGTGTCCGGCAAGCGGGCGGCAACGGCTATTTCCAGCCGATAACACTCGATGCCATTAAAGCGAAGGAATAATGAGCCGGATTCGCACCAAAACGGAGCAACGCGGCTTTACTCTCATCGAACTGCTGACCGCCCTGGGGATTTTTCTTCTCGTCTGTGGCGCGGCGTTCACGTTGCTCGGCACTTCCCAGCAACGGTATCAGACCGATACGCAGGTATTGAATTCTTTCCAGGAGGCGCGGCTTGGGTTGGACCAGATCGTGCGCGACGTCAATGATTCCGGCTATCCGCCGCCCAGCTTCAACGACGGCGTCCATACCAACTTTACAGACTCCCCTTTTGCCTGGAGCACGGGCTACCCTACCACCGCCAATCCCACCGGAACCCCCTGCACAATCGGGGGCAACTGCATCACGCCGGGCGACTTCGATCTGATCATCGAGACGAAGATCAATCCTCAAGACCCAGGGGTGTCGTGGGTGCGGTATCAATTGCAGCAGGGGACGACGACGCTCGTGCGAGGCACTGCACTGAAGACGTGGAACCAAGACCCTGATACCTACACCACCAACATTGGACAATTTGCGCCTTTCGTTCAAAATGTTGTAAACAATGCGCCCACAGCACAGATGATAGCCGCCTATCCAGGTATGTTTCCCGGAGGGAATCCTGTGCCGATCTTCAGCTACACTTGTGACACTCCAACCGCTCCCCAGCCGCAACCTCAGGCTTGCCCCGCGGCGTTAGCTGACAATTCACCGAGGAACATTCGGGATGTCGTCGTTACGCTGATTGTTGCCGCTCCGCTTCCAGACGCCACCACGGGCCAGCCGCGCCTGGTACAATTGAGCGGCCGCGGACGGCGTATCAATCCCAATCAGTGAGGCTTGGCCAGGTTCCGTGAGCGCACGAAACTCAATTCGCAGGGAACGCCGGGAAGCAGGGATTGCCCTGCTGATTTCCATTTTTATCTTGTTGCTGATCAGCGTAGTGGCCATTTCGCTGCTCGTCTCTTCCGGCACGGAATCCGCCATTGCCGGCAACTACCGCGCAGCTACGGCCGTGTACTACGCGGCGCTCGCGGGCCTCGAAGAGGGTCGTGGCCGGCTTTCGCCGAAGGATCCCAACTCGTTCAAGAGCACTGCGCCGCCGGGCTTCCTGCCGGCGCCTGGCGCACCGTTTGCCGTCGGCAGCCCCGTCTACATCATCAATCCTGCGGGCGGGGAAAACGTGACGCCCTGGGATCCCCCTTCTACTTATGGCGATAGGGAATTTCAAACTGAGTTTCCTACCTACGCGATGCCCAATCCGGCTCCCAACGTCAATTCCGTCTCCAACGCTGGCGGTATTCAGGGCCCTTCTTACAAATGGGTGCGTGTCAACGGTGTCTCGGAGCAGTCCCTCATCATCAACTTTGACGGCAACCCGAACTCGACTGCCCCGGTCTACTACGACGGCACGCGCTTCACCAACGATCCATCCAGCGGCAATCAGGTGCTGGAGATCACCTCGCTTGCAGTCCT
>QHYF01000258.1 GCA_003224075.1 Acidobacteriota bacterium | reverse complement strand
ATCGCCTCCAACCAGATCCAAGGAACCACCGCCGGCGCCTCGAACAGCGCCTTTTGGAACGCCAACTCTTTTTCGCCGGTCCAATTCGCTCAGGCCACCGTCACCGCGCTCAATGGCGCCACCGATTTTCCCGGCGTGACTTTGCTGGCCTCAGGAACGGGTTCGAGTTCGACCTACTACGACTGCGTCGAGAACAGCACCACCATCTTCATGCAGCGCGTGGTCAACGCGGGAACCACCAACTTGACGAGCACGGCTTCGACCGGCGCTGTGGGCGATATTCTGCGCCTCGAAGCCGCGCCGGGCGGCGCGCTCACCTGCTACAAGAACGGCATCGTCACGCTGACCGCAACGGACACGCAGATCACTTCCGGCTCACCGGGGCTGTTGATCTCCGGCAGCGTCGCCACGGAGAAAAACTGGAGCGGCGGCAACTTGCATCCGCTCGGCCAGCTCGACATCGAGCAGGACTGGACCAAAACGCAGCATTTTACTCAGGGCGTAGCCTTCGGAACGGAGTCCTTCACCGCCAGCCCCCGCGCGGAGCAAAATGTTTTCCTGCCCGGCGCGCTGACCTCCGCCTGGACCGGCGCGACTTGGACTGCGGATAAAGCCGTCACCGTCACGCGCGTTCAGGTGCAGGCCAAGACCGCGCCTGCCGGCTGCACCACCAACGCTGTCGTGCGGCTCACCGACGGCGCCACGCCGGTGAACGTCACCGTTTCCGCGGCCGCGAATGACAGCGGCGCGATTTCACAGAATTACGCGGCTGGCTCTTCGCTGCAAATCCTCGTGCAAACGGCCGCGGCGGGTTGCACCACCAGCCCCGCGGATGCCAACGTCACCGTCCAGTACAGAATGCAGTAACGCGCTCGACGCGCGAAATGCAGCAGCGTGGCCGGAACGCCGCACGCTACAGCTATACGGTCCTTCCAGAGGTTCTCAATTTCAGAAGAAGAGGTAATTTCCCATGACACCTGCAACCGCAAAAGAAACCGAAACTGTTTCGCTAGTCAACATTTCCACGGAAAAATGGCCGCCGCGCCACCGCACTTACTTCGGTTCGCTGGAGGTGCGCTCGCCTGAATCCGGCGAAACGTACGCCATCACTCCGATCCGCGGATGCACCGGCGTGATGGATCTCGGCGACAAGCGCATCATGGAGTATCGCATCACGGCGCGCGAAATCGCCGAAGACGTCGCGCGCGAAATCAACGGCGATTCGGGGGAGGGAAGTTTTCACGGCGTCTTCGTCGCTGCCGGGCCGGAGCCCACCGAAGCGGAGCTTGCTGATGCGCGCCAGCGGCTCGAGGAATTTCAGCGCCGCCTGGTCGCCGCGGCCGATCTCGAATGGGAACGCACCAAAAATCCCATGTTCATCACCGACCTGGAGCGCCGCGCCGCTCGCCAACTCGGCCTCGAGAAGCCTTGGCTTTACGATCCCAAGCCGCTGGCGGATTGCCCCGTCTGCGCCGAAAAGATCAAGCCCGGCGTCGCCGTTTGCCGTTCCTGCGGCGCCATCCTCGACCGCGAGAAAGCCGCGCAGTACGGCTTGGTCGTGCCGGGACGAAAAGAGCGCGCAAAAATCCCGGAACCACAGAACGAAACGGCAAAGCCGTAGCGGGCAGCTTGCCTGCCTGCTTGCCGCAGGCAACCTGCAAGCAGAGCTTGCCCCGCCGCTGTAGTCGCGGTCTCCGGCAATGCCGGAGTCCAAAAAACGGTCTTCCGACCGCGGGGTTCTCTGCGACTCGGCCACCTGCCGCTTGGAAGCGCCCTGCCGGCGCGCCACATAAGCTGATTCTTTATGTCACGCTTGTGTTAACCTACGGAAACAGCGAATCCCATGCCCTTTGACGACGATTCAGATTTTTTCGCAACCGCAACCGAAGAGAGCAGGGAAGCGGATGATGCCAAGCCCACCCCTGGGCAAGTGCGCCAGCATCTCACTGCGCTCGCGGACGCTTACGGACTGCCCGCGCCACTGGTCCATGCCGTAGCGCAGACCGGAAGCGGCTTCGACACCGGCAAAAAGAGACCTGTAGCTCAGCCATTTAGGGCTGAGGCCTTTTCCGCCCGCGACCTCGATCCGGAAAACAAGGCCTACGGCGTGATGCAAGTCCGCGACGATCAGATCGGCAACACCGTGCGCACCCCGGACGGTTCATCGTTTCAAATCGGCGAAGACATCAAATCCGACTGGAAGGCCAACGCGCAAGCTGGCGTGGCTTTGCTCGCGCAGCATTACCAGCTTGCCGGCCTGGAAAACCCCTTCGGCAGCGAACAAGAACGCGCGCAACAAACCTACGCCGGCTACAGCGGCGGCGCTCCGTACCGCGATCGCTACCGCTTCGCGGTCATGCCTTCAAATGATCTTCCCGCCCATCCCGACGATCGCGCCTTCTTGAGGAATTTCCTGCGATCTCAGACTTACGGCGATCAGCAGGACCCGCGCGCGCAGAAGGGCTCGCGGACTCTGGAGTATCGCTTCGGGGAAGATCAAGCACCCGCGCAAACCATGGAAATTCGACCTGGCTCCGACCGCTTCGCCAACACTAATGACAAGAACCGGGCGTACGAACTGGTGCAATCCTCCCAGCAGCCCTCCGCTTCCACCGCACAAGGCACGACGGGGCAGTCGAGTTCATCCCCGCTGCCCGGTCCGTTGCAGCGGCTAAAGGAAAATCCCGGCAACCTGTTCTTCGGTGATCGTGGAGCGAGCAATCCCACACCGGGCGCGGCCCCGCCACGCTTTTCCGACCAAGCTCCCGGTCAAGGAACTGCTCCCCGCCCGTCCCTGCTCAACCTTATTGACCGCTTCTTTTCGTCACCGCAATCAGGGGAGCTCCCTGCTCCACTCCAGCAACTGAAAGAACATCCCGGCGATCTCTTCCAGAAGCCAGTGGGCCGCGAAACAAAACCGGGAGAGATTGAGTATGAGGACTCCTTCAAGCAAGGCGGCAGCCGAAATTGGAGGAACAACAATCCGGGCAACATGGCCTTCTCAAATTGGGCCGCACAGCACGGCGCAATCGGAAGAGACAGTGCGGGATTTGCTATATTCCCCACGCTAGTAGACGGCGAGCGCGCCCAAGGTGCCCTTTTGACCTCGCCAGGTTACGCCGGGTTGTCGCTCGATCAGGCAATCAGGAAGTGGACTTCCGGCGACCCGCAATCTGTGCAAGATGCGTATGTCAGTAGTGTCGCTCAGCGCATAGGAATGGATCCGAACACCCGAATCGGAGATCTTTCTCCTAACCAGCTGTCAAGACTTCAAGATGCAATGAAAATTCAGGAAGGATGGAAGGAAGGGAATGTAGCCCGGAAATGGAAATCTAGCCCGAAACCATGAATACTCTTCCCGCTGGCAAACTCGCGGTCGCATTACTTCTAACGGGGCGTTGCCTTCTATGGAGCCAGTCCCCCCCGGCCGAACGAGGGCAGACGCCCGCCGCCGGATATGTCCTGAAGCAGGCGATCTCGGGCAAGCAGGTTACCGGTAATCTCCGCGGTTGGAGATTTTCTCTGTGGCAGGCCAGCGCGCTAGATAGCTCGTTCGCTTCGCTCCCTGCGAAGCTCTGTGCGATTCGTGCTCAAAGCAAATCACAAGCTCAAGAGGCCTGCTACGAGGCCCGTGCCGGAAACGACGTCTTCTTTCAGGACGCTCAAGCAAGACCCGTTGTCCTTCAGGTCTCGCCTTCGCCGCGAGAGGCGATCTTGTTCCAGGCCAGCAGCTCCTCAGGCGGAAGCGGCTGGGGGCGATTGTTGGTGCTTTTGGTCCCCGACGAGCCAAACAAAAAGTTGCGCAACCTCCTTCCGGAGGTAGTCCTCTCTAGTCAGGGGGAATTCAAGTTTTGGGAGCAGCCCAGCTTCTCCGACTATAAGCTGCTTACGATCGCGGACGTCATCGCCGGTGCGAACGATACCCATTTTGCCGCGCATCGCTACAAGATTCGCACTTATGCTTATTGTCAGAAACAAGACTTTTATGTCCTCGCCGATGAATACGCCACGTCGAAGAAATACCCTGGTCTTGACGAGACGGATGAAATTCGAGTCTTGGGGCCAGAGCAGCCTGCTCTTGGGAACATCTTGCAAGGCCCCCCACTAGCAGAACACGTGTTATTCCGAAAAGGACCGCCGTGAAGCCAGAACGCGGTAACACGCATTTTTCTTCCACGGGTCACCGAACACGGGACTCGGGACACGCCAGCTTTCTTCTTCAATGAAAAACTGAAAACTTGAGACGGAAAGTTTTCTTATGACCACAGCAGGCTCATTTGACGCGCCTATCGAGATTTTCGGCGGCCTGGTGACCGACATGTCCCCGGCGGACCTGCCGCATGGCGTGTCGCCCGATTGCCAGGACGTTGTTTTCAGCAACGGCGGGGTGGCGACGCGGCCGGGATTGCAGGCGCTTTTCGGGCCGCTCGCGGGAAATCCCACGATCAACTACGTCAAAACCTACGAAACGCTGAACGCCACCCTGCGCACCATGGCCCTCGACTCGAACGGGGTGCTCTACAAAGAGACCACGCCGGGAACACTTGCGAGCGTCGCCACGGGTCTCGTGGCGAATGCCTACGCGAATTCCACCACTCTCTTCGGCAGGGAATATCTGGCCCTCAGCGACGGAAAAACCGGCAACGACCTGCCACGCCAATTCGACGACACGAATTTCGACCGCGTCAGCCAGAGCGGGCCCGGCGCAGGTCCCACGGCCGTGGATGAAAATGTCGTTGTTGCGATCTCCGCGAGCCCGAACGGCGCAACGCAGCCCGCCGCGGTCGCCATTGCGGCAAGCCCTACCGGCGCCACGGAAAACGGTTTTCTCGTCACGATCACGACGACAGCCGCGCACGGCCTCGCCGCAGGCCAATCCGTGACCATCGCCGGAGTCGGCGTCGCCGGCTACAACGGCACGTTCCCCGTGGTCTCCGCGCCGACCACCACGCAGTTCACCTACATCGCTGGCGCTTCCGGACTCGCCGCTTCGGGAGGAGGCACAGCGGCTTCCGCGACCGCGACGATTCAAACTGTCGCGGCGCACGGTTTTGTCGCCGGGCAGCTCGTAACCACGAGCGGCATCGGTATCGCGGGCTACAACGGCACCTTTCCGATTACTGCCGTTCCGGATTCGACGCACTTCACCTTCACCGCGGCAACGGGCGGGCTCGCCGCATCCGGCGGCGGCACGGCTGCGGCGGCCGGAAGCGTTTCGCCCGGCGTGCATCAAGTCTGTGTCATTTTTCAAACGCGCCAGGGCTATCTCACCAGGCCCAGCCCGGCAACGAGCTGGACCGCCAGCGGCGGCAAGCGCGCCGTGGTCACCAACATTCCCACCGGCCCGTCCAATAT
>QHYF01000257.1 GCA_003224075.1 Acidobacteriota bacterium | reverse complement strand
GTTATATTCCATTCCGCCGCGAACCTGCAGGTCTGGAACGGGTTCGCGCTTCGCCCGAGCCAGTGCGGATTGTGCGCGTGCTTCCGCCGTGTCCGCGATCCGTGCCGCCGGGCTTTCCTTGGCGATTGCTTCCACTGCTTGCTCTTCATTCAACTCCGGCCAGCCCTTTTCCAAATCACCTGCGACAGTCGCCAACGGCAAATCCGGTTTTCCGGCAACCGCGGCGAGAGAACGCCATTCTTCGCGAAGCGTATTTTCCTGCATTCGCGCCGCCATGCGCATGCGCTGGGCTTCCACTTCCGCTTCGAGCACTTCGGTTTCGTCGGCCTGGCCGGTATTCATCAGCCGCCGCTGAGTCTCCGCCGAGTCCTGCGCAATTTTCCCCATGTCGCGGCGCACTTCGAGCAATTCCTGCGCGGCCAAAACGCGCAGGAACGCCATTTTCACCGCGCTTTGCACGCGGATTTTTTGTTCTTCTGCCTCGATCTCCGCGAGCTTCACATCTTTTCCGAAAACCGCACGGCTCAGGCCCAGTTTTCCGCCCAGGACCACCGTTTGCTGCACGAAGAAGCCTTGCTTTCCCCCGCCGACCGACCCGCCGCGGATCTCATCGCCCGTGTAGCCGGCCGTTGGATTCGGATAGAGCCCCGACTGTTGTTGACGCGCCCTGGCCGCGCGGATTTCCGCCTCCGCTTGCCGCAGAGTGGGATTCGATTCGCTCGCGACTCTCTGCGCCTGCTCGAGCGTGACGAGAGCTCCTTGCGCGTGCTCCTGCGCTCTGCCCATCCGCGGGTATTCCGGTTTCACAGGCGGAATTTCCATGTGCTGGTGCTGTTCCTGCTTGGGCATTTGCATTTCCTGCGCTCGCGCGGCGCCAGCCGCTGCCAGCGCGCTTGCAATCATCATCGTTCCGAATTTCCCTCTGACGCGCATGTCGTTTCCCCTTCTTCTCTGTGAACTCTGTGTTCTCTGTGCCCTCTGTCTTAAATCTTGTTCCGCCGCACTACGATTCATGGTGGTGTTCTTCCTGCACTGCCGGAGTTCCGTTCTTCTTGCGCAGCAGGATGGCGTCATATTCCTTGCCCGGCAGAACGCGGACCATCGTCATCATCCCCATCATTCCCGCGCTCCAATTTTTTGGCAGGCCATAGGTCTCGGGCTTCTCCACCACTTCATCCATTCCCATTTCCATGAAGGCATCCTGCGGAAAACCGGGCACGCTGGCGGCATTTTCTGCAATCGGAGAGTGATGCACGTGCTGGAAGGGCACGCTTTTCGCGAGCGACTCCATCTGGCTCAAAGTTTTTGCATCCGTCTGGTCCGCGGTTTCAATCTGCCGGTCGCGCAGCAGGTCCATCATGCTGTTCATCATGTGGTGCGGCAGATGGCAGTGAATCATCCACGCGCCGGGGTATTTCGCTTCGAATTCCACAACGCGCGCCTGCGCCACGCCGACGAGCACGGTGTTCATCGGATACCAAGTCGACTCCGGCGCGCGGCCGCCTTCCGTGCCGGTGACAACGAACTGGTTTCCGTGCAGATGCACGGGATGATGATCCATGCCGAGATTCACAATGCGCAGGCGCACGCGGCTTCCCAGCCGCGCCAGCATGGGCGTCGTCATCGGCGCGGACACCCCGTTGAACGTCAGCCAGTTGAATTCCATGCCCGCGGTATTTGGGACCGTGTTGCTCGGCAGCACCGCCCATTCCTGCAGGATCAAGCCGTAATCCTGATCCACGCGCGGCTTGTAATCCCTCTCCGGATGCGCGACGAAAAATCCGATTTGGCCCATCATTTCCTGCATGGCGCTGTGCGCGTGATAGAAAAACGTTCCTTCCTGATGCACCGTGAACTCATAAACGTACTTTTCTCCCGGCGCGACGGGCTTCTGGCTGATGTACGGCACGCCGTCCTGCCCGATGGGAATCTCCAGCCCGTGCCAGTGCACGGAAGTGGACTCCGGCAGGCGATTTTCGAAGATGACGCGCACGCGGTCGCCTTGCTGCACTTGAATCGTCGGCCCGGGACAGCTCCCGTTGTAGCCCCACGCGTCGATCGTCTTGAAGGGTGCGATCTTTCTCTTCACTGGCTCGGCGATGAGCCTGAAAACTTTTACGCTGCCATCCATTTCGTGCGACAGGTCCGCAACATCAGGCGTCACCATCGGCAGGTACGCGCCGCGCGCGCCCGTTTCTGCGCGCGTTGGCCGCCGTGAACCGTGCACGCTCGAGGCCTGCCCGCCAGGATGTGGCGCTGCTTCGTTGGCTGCGTGTTTTTCTTGTTCGGCGCGCAGACTTCTACTCAGCCCCAAGAGACCTGTGCCAAAAATGGCCGCATCCTGAAAAAACTTTCTTCTTGTACCGCCCATGTTCGCCTCCTTCATCGCCTTTCGATGCTAAGTTCATCTCGTCCGGATGAGAAACAAGAAACATCCTGCCTTTAGGGCAAACGTGAATGGAAATTGTTTCGATTCGCCGGATGGATTTCGCACCCGGCGCATGAGAGAGCCCGTATTCAGCTCTTCAGACGGAACTGCTCAGATGCGAAGGACACTTGTGGCGAGGGAAGAATGGGAGTATCGCAAGGCATGCGGCTCAGCACAGCGGCTAACGCCATGATGCATTGGCAGCCCAGGAAGCTCTTGCGAGAAAGCGCAGGGACTGCTTGCGGAGGCGGCAGAGCGGAATGTCAATAACTCCTCACTTCCGCTCACGGAAGTCAAGGCGGCCGGCGGCAATTCCGAGGCGCCACAATTCCCAAAGCCATGAGCCTGAGAAACCTTGTGGGGCGCTGCTGCGGCAAAATGACAGTGCCCTTCGCTCGCCGCGGAAGCGGAGGCTTGCGAACAACCTTGTGCGGCGCACAGGGGCGCGCATACGGGAGCCACCATCAGGGCCAGCAATACCGCCAGGCTAACGCTCGCTGACTGCCAACTTCTCTTTCGCCTCTGCGCAGCGTTTTTCATCTCTATGTTTCTTACGGTACGCGGTCGAAACCGCTTCGTCAACGGTCGCGACCGGTTCCGTCCTCCATCAGTCGAACTTGGCTTGGCGGCGCAAATTGTCCCGCGATGTTCATCATTCTAGAAATCTCCTCGAACCTTATGCGCTCACGTCGCATCCGATGTAGTCTCTTGAAGCGATCGCAGACCGGAGGACCCTCCCATGAAATATGACGCGATCATCATTGGCTCGGGGCAGGGCGGCAATCCTCTGGCGTATGGCCTTGCCGATCTCGGGTGGTCGGTGGCGCTCATCGAAAAGAAACATCTTGGCGGCACGTGCATCAACGTCGGATGTACGCCCACCAAGACGATGGTTCATCGCGCGCAGGTCGCTCACTACGCGCGCCATGCTGCGCGCTGGGGTGTCAACACCATGAGCGTCAGCGTTGATTTGGCCAAAATCGTGGCCCAGAAAGACGCCGTCGTGCTCAGTTTTCGCGGCGGCCAGCAGCGGCGGGTTGATCAGCGTGCGAACCTCCGCCTTTACCGCGGGCATGCGCGTTTCGTTGCGCCGCATCAGCTCAGCGTTGCCGATGGTCTGCTCGAAAGCGAAAAAATTTTCATCGACACCGGGGGCCGCCCGGCCATTCCTTCGATTCCCGGCCTGGACGGTGTCCCTTATCTCACCAACGAATCCGTCATGGAACTCAGAAACGTTCCCGAGCATCTGCTCATTCTTGGTGCCGGGTACATTGGCCTCGAATTCGGCCAGATGTTTTCCCGCTACGGCAGCCGCGTTACGGTCCTTCACACCGGAAAGCAAATCGTTTCGCGCGAAGATCCGGAAATTGCCGCGGAACTGCAGAAGGCCCTGGAAGCCGAGGGCTTGCAATTTGCCTTGAACGCGCGAACCACCCGCGCCGAAAACAAGAACGGCTCGGTTGTTCTTTCTTACGAAGGACCCGCCGGGTCATCCACCGTCACCGGCTCGCATCTCCTCGTAGCCGCGGGACGTGTCCCCAATACCGATGATCTCGGTCTCGCCAAGGCCGGCTTCGCCACCAACAAGGACGGCTCCATCAAAGTGAACGGCCGCCTGGAAACGGCTGTCCCCGGCGTTTGGGCGCTCGGAGATTGCAAAGGTGGCCCGGCCTTCACTCACATTTCTTACAACGATTTTCAAATCATCTACGGCAATCTCGTGGAAGGGAAAAACCTCACCACCGACAATCGGCTCGTGCCCTACTGCGTGTTCACGGACCCGCAGCTTGGCGGCGTTGGCATGACCGAGAAAGAAGCGCGCGCGAAAGGGTACAAGCTGAAAATCGGAAGGTGCCCGCTGACCTACGTTGCGCGCGCCATCGAGCGTGGCGAAACC
>QHYF01000256.1 GCA_003224075.1 Acidobacteriota bacterium | reverse complement strand
GTGACGCGGTAGGGAGTTGAAAAACCGTCCGCGGCGACGGTGGAACCCAGCGCGCGGGCGAGAAGAACAGCGGCGTGCGCGAGGAGAAGAAAAGGAGTCCACAGGATCGCCGGGCCGACGGTGAAATGGTTATCGAGATGGCCGGTGGGTGTTCGAAAGGCGGATTTCGGCCGGCCGTATTCGTCGAGGCGGGGCCCGCGAAAACTTTCGTTGGCATGCTGATAATCTTTGGTGAAATCGAGATTATGTTCAATCAACGGAGCGCGAACAAAAGCGTAATAGCCGACCCCATCGCCGCGCACCCAGGGGTTGAGAAAAGGAAGCGAGAGAAGGAACAGAAGGAGCAGCAACCGCTCCGCTTTGCGCGTGTTAGGCCGTGGTGGGGGCGTCAAACCTGGCTGTTCCACGAAACGAGCACCTACTCCAAGATCGATTCGCTCTCTGGCAGTTTTCCACATAGGTGAAACGACACTTGGAACCAAAAATCGCTGATCCGCTGAGAGCCGCAACCGAGAGACAGGTATTATCTCTATTTGAATCCGCTTTGTCTCGCTGGCACGGCCTTCGCTTGCGGATGGAAACCGTCTTCATCCGCCAAGCCTTGGCGACGACCACAGACTTTTCCGAAAACGAGTGGCTGCTTTTCCAGAGCGACACAAGAAATCTTCGACGCTGTTTGAGAAGTTTCGCCGGGAGGAACCGCAAAAACAGAAGACACAAGAGGGCAGACACTCATTGCGCGAAAGAATGCCGCCCTGTTACCGTCAAAAGAGATTCTGCCTTGAGGTGAAAGTGGCGAGAGCCCCGAACCACAGGTCTGCTGTAGACATCACGATGCTTGCTACTAGAACTACTTGCCAACTCGCTCTTCTCGCGTTTTTTCTTTTCGGCGCGCGAGTCACGAACGCCCAGCGCGCGCGTGGCGAACTGCGTATAGAGGCGCGTGATCCGCAAGGAGCGCCGCTGGCCCCGGTTGCGGAACTAGTGAGCGAAGCCAATCAATTCCGCCAGACATTCCAGGCAGGCGCGGATGGCCGCTACGTCGTACAGGACCTTCCTTTCGGTGTTTACCGTCTGAGCTTGAACGCTGAGGGATTTCCAGCTTGGTCGAAGTGCGCTCCGAAGTGCCGGTCCGTATCACCGTAATGTTGGGGCTTGCGCCCGTGGCGACCCAGGTACAAGTAAGCGACTCGGCAACTCTGGTTGATCCGTCCCGGGCGGGAACAGTTTATTCCATTGGGCGGCAGACGCTTGGCGAAAGCCTCCCGACTCAGCCAGGGCGAGACCTCTCTGATTTAGTGGACGACCTCCCAGGTTGGTTGTACGAAGCGAATGGTGTTTTGCACGCGCGCGGCTCGGAATATGACGTGCAGTACGTTGTCGACGGGCTGCCGATCACCGAAAACCGCTCACCTGCGCTTGCGCCATCGCTCGCTGCGGATGGCGTGGATTCGATGCGCGTGCTGACCGCGAATTATCCCGCAGAGTACGGCCGCAAGCTTGGAGGGATCGTAGAAGTCATGACGGAGAAGAACGTACCTTTGGGGCTGCACGGGCAACTCGATGTGAGCGGCGGCAATTTTGGAACCGTGAACGGATCCGCTGGAGTTTCCTATGCCCATGTGAAAGACCGTCTTTCCGCCAGCGCGGACGGGTTTCACACCGACCGTTATCTGGACCCGCCGGTATTGGCGAACTACACGAATCGCGCGAATGCAGGCTGGTTCTCCGCTTCGTACGAACATGACTTTTCAGATCGTGATCGTTTGCGCGCGACAGTTACGCGAAACGCAGTTCGCTTTCTTGTGCCGAATTATCTGGTTCAACAAAAGGCCGGGCAACGGCAAGACGTTTCGAACACGGAGACCAGCGGACAGATCTATTTTCAGCACATTATTTCGCCTGACCTGTTGTTGAGCGTCTCCGGGAGCGTCCGAGATGCCGCGGCAACGCTCTCTTCCAATCAGCAAGCCACGCCCGTCATCGTTTTCCAAGATCGTGGCTACCGTGAGGGCTATGCTCGTGGAGACCTCGCGGGGCACCACGGCCATCACGACTGGAAAGTGGGTGTCGACAGTATATTCAACCCAGTTCGTGAAAAGCTGCAGTACATCATCACCGACCCCACACAATTCGATCCTGCCACTCAGCAACAATTTCAGTTTGCCGATCACCGCTGGGATGTCGAGCCGTCTGCTTATGTTCAGGATCAGATACGTGTAGGCAACTGGAACCTCAGTGCCGGCCTGCGCTTTGACCATTACGGTTTTGTCGTGCATGCGTCGGCGTGGAGTCCGCGGCTTGGCATTTCCCGGTATTTTCCGTCGCTGAACTTCTTGATTCACGCGGCTTACGACCGCGTGTTTCAGACTCCCGCGGTGGAGAATCTTCTCCTCGCGAGTTCACCACAACTGGATTCGGTGAACTCTATCGTGGTGCGGCTCCCGGTGCAGCCGGCGCGGGCCAACTACTACGAAGCGGGGTTCACGAAGGGCATTTTCGGGAAGCTTCGGCTTGATGCCAACGTGTTCCGCCGCGCTTTTCGCAACTATTCCGATGACGATGTGCTGCTGGATACGGGCGTGAATTTCCCAATCGCTTTTGCAGAGGCACGGATCGTGGGCGAGGAGGCGCGGGTCGAGGTTCCTCGCTGGGGCCGCTTCTCCGGCTACGTCAGCTACGCGAATCAGGCGGGAATCGGGCACGGACCAATTGTTGGGGGGCTGTTTCTCGGAAGCGATGCGGTGGGTGCTCTGACGGATACCAGCCGGTTTCCTGTTACTCAGGATCAGCGCAATACGGCGCGTGCCCGTGTACGCCTTCAAGCCACCCACGGCCTGTGGTTCGCGATAGGTGGCCAGTACGGCAGCGGATTGCCCGCAGATACGGGCGCTGACCCAAACTTCTTGTTGGCCCAGTATGGCCCGGCGATTCTCGATCAAGTGAATTTGGCCCGAGGCCGGGTGAAGCCCAACCATGCCCTGGATGTGGCGGCGGGGCTAGAGGTCTATCGCAAGGAGCAGCGGAGCGCTACCTTGCAGATTCAGGCAGCTAATCTGACCAATCGCGTGAACGTGATCAACTTTGCGAGTCTGTTCTCCGGGACGGCAGTTGCGCCGCCGCGAAGCATCGCGACGCGGCTGAAGCTGACCTTTTAGCGAGTGACCGGCGGTTCCGCTTTTTTCATAGCGCAGCATTTGCTCAGTTTCGGGACAACTCTTGAAAGACTCTCGAACGCCCTCGACTTCGCTCGGGGCAGGCAGAACAAGTTCAGACACGGCACCACAAGAGTGGGTGCCTTGGTTGTCGGGAAATGGCCCGCGGAGCCATGGGATACGTTAGAATTAGAAACGGAGGAGTGGGTGAGCGGTTGAAACCGGCGGTCTTGAAAACCGTTAGACCCGAAAGGGTCTCGGGGGTTCGAATCCCTCCTCCTCCGCCAGAAATGGGCGCCAGGATTGGGCGCGGTCCATTGCGCCGTTGCGTGATTCGGCGTACGCTAATTACTCTTTAGGTTAATGCGGATTGATTGGCCGCGTGCGCTTCCACGCTGCGCACCTAGACTAGAAAGACCTGGCTTATGTCCTCCTCGCGCAGAATCGCCTGGATGGTGGGGATTTCGTCGTTCCTCCTTGTCATCTACACAATCATGTCGCTGTCGCTGGGACGCGGCTCCGAATTCCTCAACACCTTCGGAAACCTGTTGCAATGTGTTCTGCCGCTGGTAGCCAATGCCGGGCTGCTCCTAAATGCGGGAAGTCCGCACTGGCGTAGGAACTTTTTCTGGATGCTGATCGCCATGAGTTGCGCGCTGTGGATGATCGGGCAATTCCAGTGGACCTACTATGAGGTGTACCTTCATAAACCGCTTCCAGTGATGTATGGGGGAGACGTCCTGTTCTTCCTGCGGGGCATTCCGATGATGGCGGCGATCGCGCTGCGGCCGCATCGGAAACGCGGCGAAATCCAATTACGCTTCGGGTATCTGGATTTTGTGCTGTTGCTGACGTGGTGGACGTTTCTCTACGCCTTCGCGGTGTTGCCCTGGATGTACTCGACGCCGGCGGTCGGCCAATACAATTACAACTACAATCTGCTGACGAACATTCAGAACATGGTCATCGTCGCGGGATGGGCGGTGCTGTGGCTGGGATCGAACCGAGGGTGGCGGGCCGTCTACGCCAACCTGTTCGGCGCTTCGGTGCTGTATCTATTTTCCTCGCTGACGATCAACGTGGCGATTGCCAGCGCGCGGTACTACACGGGGAGTTTGTACGATCTCCCTTTGATTTCGAACTTTCTCTGGTTCGCGCTGGCCGGCGTGATCGCCCATCAGAATCAGGATAAGCTGGATGCGCCCTCCGAATATCCGTACGATGCAGACACGAATTCGTCCCCGGAAGAAAACGTCTGGCCCGCTCGCCTGGCGATGGCGGCGGTGATTTCGCTGCCGGTGTTCGCGATCTATACCGTGCGGTTCAGCCATGATGATCCGGAAGTTCGCGATTTTCGATTGATGACGACGCTAATTGCCTCCGTCCCCCTGGCGCTGCTGATCTTCCTGCGGACGCATCTGGCGGACCGCGACCGCTCGCGGCTGCTCGCGCAGTCGGAACAATCGATCGAGAATTTGAAACGGCTGCAGGCGCAGATCGTGCAATCAGAAAAGCTGGTTTCGCTGGGCCAGCTTGCGGCCGGGGCGGCGCACGAAATCAATAATCCGCTCGCGGCGATCCTGGGATTTTCCGACCTGCTGGCCGACGATCCGACGGTGCCGGAAAAAGCACGCGGAACCGCCGCAAAAATCCGCGACCAGGCGCGCCGCACAAAAACTCTAGTGGGGAATCTGCTGAGTTTCGCGCGCCAGGTGCCGGCCGAGCGCGCGCTTCTGGATATCAACACCGTGGTGAACAATGCGGTGCAGCTTCGCGGGCTGGACCTGCGTTCCGAGACGCGCATTGAAACGCAACTCGAATCGGTCTTGCCCGGGGTTCGCGGGGATGGAAATCAATTGATGCAGGTTTTCTTCAACATCATCAGCAATGCGCTGTACGCCATGGAGGCGGCCAAAGGCGGCGTTCTCACCGTCAAGACGCTTCGCGACCGCGCCAACGTGGTCATTCTGTTCTCCGACACGGGCCCCGGCCTCAGGGAGCCGCATCGCGTGTTCGATCCTTTCTACACCACAAAGCCGATCGGCAAAGGCACAGGTCTTGGTTTGAGCATTTGCTTCGGCATCATTCAGGAGCACGGCGGAAAGATTCTGTGCTACAACCGGCAGGAAGGCGGCGCCGTTTTCCGCGTCGAACTTCCGGCGGTTCTGGCAGGTTTTTC
>QHYF01000232.1 GCA_003224075.1 Acidobacteriota bacterium | reverse complement strand
TCCATTGTCCAAGCACGGCGAAGCCTGCGACAGGGCGTTCTGGGTGCCGTTCGGGGGCGCGCCGATCCCATCGAGATTAAACGAGCTCCCGCTCGAGAGGGAGTAGGCTGACGTATCATTCTGGTAGGAGTTGGTCGTCCGGTTGAGGATTTCCACCTGACAGAAATTTGTCGTCAGGCTGCAGTTTAGCCGTGCGTGCGTATTGCTCTCGGCCGCCCGCATGCGAGTCAAAGAAAGGACTTCGGTCAACGCGGTCGCATCCCCCGACGCCCGGTAAGAACGCAGAGCAGCCTGCACACCAGTGATAGACATGCTGATGACGATCAGCATAATTGCCAGGACCACAACCAATTCAAGCAGGCTGAATCCCTGAGCCCGCCTCGTCATTCTTTTCATTTTGGAACTCCTGTGCCACACCCACAAATTTGGACTTTGCGAGTGCAATGGCCAATGGGCCAGCTGTACCTTTGTGGTTGGGCTAGGCGTACCACGTCGAGAGTAGTACCCCGTTTTTGACTTTGGCGACTAGAGTGCATCAGGCGAGCCTTGACCGGCAAGGACCGTAAGTGGCTGTGTTTACAGTGGTTACGTCCGCAGGCGCTAAAGAATTAGGCTGGCAACCTCGAAGCCTGAGCTCGACTGGGGTAGGCATGTTCCACCCTGTACCTCTAGCCCTTGGCGACCGGGTTCAGTTCGGGGAGTAGCTAGGACAGGTCACCGCCTTGGGAGATCTGGGAGATCGACCACCTGGGGTTGTTACTGACCCGCCTGCCGACAGACGCACATACATCGAGTTTGTGCAGGGCGGCCCACGCTCTGGTCCCGTTCCAACTTGCTCGAGCAATCCCCTCGAAAATGCCTTTTCCGTGTTCGCGTCTGATCCTTGGACCGTCATTTGGCCCAAATAGTTGGAACGGCCCTAGTCTTCCCATTCCCTCAGCAACCAAGGCTACTCGGTCGAAGGAGCCGGCGCCGTCATCTAACCAGCCAAGAGCCCCCATAACCGAGGATGCCAGTATTAGTTGTAGTAAGCGAAGCCTGACGATCCATGATCGCAGGTATCCTACTGTCCTCAATCTGCGCCCTTCTTGCTCCGCGTAGCCAAAGATGGCATTTCGGCTAACGTTCTTGTCGTAGGCGTGCGGATGGAACTTTAGAAGCGATTTAGATTGAGTTTAGATGAATTTTTGTATTGACATGCCCCTAAGGAAGACGTAAATAGCACCCAAATGGCCCTGAGTGGTTGTGAAAATTCAGCATGTGTTTACGTCATTCCGTTTGAGGGAGTCGGTGTTCCTGACAAGTTGCCCGGAATTTTCTCAACCGCATTGAGAGTGGCATTTCGATCATCCAGGTCATTGACTGGGTTTGATCCCGAGGAGGGTGGTCTATGTATAGGCGTTTTGTATGGTTGACGAATCTATCGGCTGTTCTGGTGTGCGCACTGTCGTTCGCGCTGTTGCCAGTAGCATCTGCGCAAGAAACCACCGCAGGTATTCAGGGAACGGTAAGAGACGCTCAAGGCGCAGTCGTTCCTGGTGCCACGGTCGAGGCTACAAGCCCGGCGCTCGTCGGCGGCCAAAAGGTCATCACCGACGGGGCAGGTTATTACCACCTGACGGCGCTTCCCCCAGGCTCTTACGCTCTGACCTTAAGCGGCAGGGGATTCCGCACCGTCAGGCGGACCGGTATTGAACTCGACGCCGGCCGCCTGCCTACCATTGATGTGCAACTCGAAGTCGGTTCTATAACGGAGACCGTCGAAGTTTCCTCGACCGCTCCCATCGTTGACGTCACGCAGTCCAAGGTGGCGGTGGATGTGTCGCGAGAGGTCATCGACTCTCTGCCTAAGCGACGCGATGCTTTTTCACTGATGACGTTGGCTCCCGGCGCGCGGCAAGAGCCCTTGCAGAGCGTGAATCGCGGCACCGGTGCGCTCCAGGGCTACCAGATTGACGGCGCCAGCGACTCGGAAAATGTTTATCTCGTTGACGGCATGAACACCACCAATATCCAGGACGGAGGCGTGGGTAAGGCCTTCCAAACCGATTTCGTTCAGGAAGTGCAAATCAAGTCGAGCAGCTTCGAGGCCGAATACGGCGGCGCTGTAGGTGGTGTCGTCAATGTGATTGCCCAGCGCGGCACGAATGCCTGGCACGGCAGCGTTGTGACCTACTTCCAGACCGATGCGCTGAATGCCAACGATCCGTGTGTCACCATGGGGGCAGGCGGCACCCCGGCGGCCTTCGCGGCCGGCTCTTGCGGTCTGCGCCTGGACCCGACTAAGGCTCAGCTCATCACCACGGCGCGGCTCGATGGCACGCCGGAGTATTATGTTCCTCAAAAGGACAAGCGCCGCATCCTGGAGCCGGGCTTTACGCTAGGTGGCTCGCTATACAAGAACCGGCTGTTCCTCTTTACAAGATACATTCCCACCATTGACTCGCAGCACCGGACAGTGAACTTCACCGGAACAAACCCAGGGCCGCGCACCTTCACGAGGAGCTTCACGCAGCATAATGCCTACAATCGTCTCGACTACAGCCCATTGAATTCGCTGAAGTTGTACGCCTCGTGGAACTATGCGTACTCGCGGACTACGGGCAATGCGCTGCCCGCGGCGGACAGCGCCTACGGTCAGCGCAACAAAGATGCCGGCATCGACCCCGCCACCATCCGCACGGACTTCGGGTCGGTAAACCCCAACTCGGTGTACTCCTTCGGCGCGGACTGGATGCCAACGTCGAAGTTGGTGGTTTCTGGTCGGTTCGGCTACTGGTTCTTTGATAATCAGGACCGTGGCCGCCCGCAAGGTATCCGCTATCTTTTCAACAATACGCTTACCGCTAAAGACTGCTCCACGGCCATCAGCGGCCCCTGTAGCCGAGGCTTGGACGGCCAGCCCATCAACGTTGGCTCGCAGTACCTCGATACTCTTTTCTCCAACATGAGCAACAACTTTCAGACGTTGTTCGACGCGTACAGGCGGCACGATGTGCACGTAAATGCGGCGTACTTCGTCAGCCACTTGTGGGGTACCCATAACTTTAAGTGGGGCTACGACATGATGCGCCAAGCGAACGACGTGCTCTCCGGGTATAACACCGCGTTCGTCAACATTAACTGGACCGACGACTATTCGCCGCAGACCGACACTCACGCCTGCGATCAAATCATCGATGACAACTTTACGAGGTACGCCATTCCGAAGAGCCCACCACACTGTCGCGGCAACGACGGCTACTTCACGGTGCAGGACGGTGTGGACGTAGTTGGCAAAGTCTCAGCCAAGAACCATGGTTTGTACTTCCAGGACGGTTGGACCTTGGGCCACGGCCTGACGCTGAACGTTGGAGTGCGCTTCGACAAGGAGTTCCTGCCTCCCTATCGTGCAGGGGCCGACCATATCAGCTTTGAATTCACCGATAAGATCGCGCCGCGCATTGGTGGCGCCTACGACCTGCTTCACAACGGCAAGGTCAAGATCTATGCCAGCTATGGCAAGTTCTTTGACATCATGAA
>QHYF01000231.1:5024-10637 GCA_003224075.1 Acidobacteriota bacterium | reverse complement strand
GACGCTTGCTGCGATTGATTAGCACAAGTTGGTTGACGGAGGCGCCGGTGGTCGGTTGCGGAATGTAAACCGGGCGGCCGTCGCGCGACCGAGCCAGGCCTTCGGAACCCTGCTCGCGGACGACCACGTCGCCCGTGGAGAGGCCTTCTTCAAGAGTGAGGAAGGGGCTGGTGTCCTGGCTGGATGAACTGACAACCGGAAAGATGGAAATATTTTCGTACGTAACGGGTTCGATGAGCCGCCATTCGCCTTCTGGCCTGGGCGACGAAGGCTGATGTGCTTCCGGCGATCCTCCAACAAGAGCCAAACCGCCAAGTGTCGTGATTCCCAAAAAGCCGCCCATGATGACGGCGAAGCTCGAACGTTCCATGGATGCCTCCTGCGCGTGCCCCCGGCCCGGCCGAACCCCGACCAAGTCGGGGTACGCCGTTGGAGACACGAGTCGGAGTTAGAACGGGCCAGGGCGAGTTTCTTGCACGGGGAAGTAAATTCTAGTTCCTACTTTGAGGCGAGAGGCCGGCTGGCGTGAACACGGGGAACAGCAGAAAGACGAACGAGCCGCCGGCTCCGGACCGGCAACTGAGGACTAAAAACTTCCGCGTTCTCATTTAGCGATTGGGGTCGCCGAGGTTGATGCGAGGCTTATTGCGCTTGGATTTGGAGAGTTCGCTTTCCTGGCGTTCGTATTCGGCGAGCTCTTCGTCGGAATACGAGAAAGAGTCCCGCGAGGCGAACATGGTGTTGCGGCCCGCCTGTTTCTTCTTCTTACGCAGGGCGCCAAATTCGTGGCGGACCTGGCGGAGAGGCGCCTCGATGGCCTTTACTTCGACGAGAAGGTCGCTGATTTTCTCGAGGAAGTCGTGAAGATGGTAGGGGCGAATGACATATGGCAGGCGCGCCGCTTCCAGGGGGGCTACGTATTGCGTACCCATCATTTCCGGAATGAGATAAAGGATCCGGAAGCGGCCTCCCTCCTCAACGGAGACGCTCGCCAGTTCGGTCAAGATATGAAACGCTGGCGTGTCAGTCCCCATGGCCTCCACGTCGGCGATCACCAGAGACCATTCACCGGTCTTCAGTTCGGCGAGGAGCATCCGGGTGTCCGGGACGACGCGCACGCGCCAGCCCTCGGAGTCCAAAATCTGCTTGACCGCACCGGCACCCTGGGGATCGCCGTCGAGGACAAGAATGCCAACCTGCCGCAGGGCGACAGTAGTACTCATAGTTTGAAGTATAGCCAAGAGAGACTGGTTTTGTCGCGGAATCAAGCGGATGCGGCGTATCGGTAATGCCCATCCGGGAGCCCTTTGCTCCCCCGAAATCCTTCTTTATTCCAATCGGAGTTCACTGCCCGACCGCGAGCTTGCTGCCGGGAGCATACTTCTGCAAGCCGGTCCCGTCCCAGAAGATTCGATAGATCGCAGAACTCTTGCCCGACTCCTGGCCTGTGAAGAGAACCTGAAGGCCATCACGCGACCATTCCGGCTCCCAGGCATTCATGTTCGCGGGGCTTAGAAGAGCTCTTCTTTTGGAGCGAATTTCATAGAGGAAAAAACCTTTCAACGGGCCGGATGGGGAAGCGACAGGCGAGCTGGCGGGCGGTTTCGTCAGCGTTGCTTCAACGAGCAGAAGATCGGGATTGAGGGGATTTGGAGCGAATTTCTGGTCGGGGGAAATGGCGAACGGGTCGCTGCCGCAAAGATCCTTTTTTGCGATGGTTTGTTTCATGGACCCGTCGTCACCGATCCAGTACAAATTATCCTGACCAGTGGCGAAAAAAGTGTGGGCATCGGCCCAGCCGCGCAGCGAAAAAGAAAGATCGTTACTGGTGTACAGCAGAGCCGGTTTGTCGGGTGCGCCGGCAGGGAACGTCCAGATCTGCGATTGCCAACCATCTTCTTGTTGTTTTGCAAATGCAATCAAGGAATCATCGGGCGACCAGAAAGCAGATAAATTCTTGCCGCGCAGAAGCTCCTTGGTTTGGCCGGTATCAAAATTATATTCAGTCACGCTGCTCATCGGCGCAGGCTGGACGGTCTGCGCAAATAGAAGTTTCTTGCCATCGTGGGAGACGGAGAACTGATAGGCGCGCTGGGCCGATGCGATTCGAACGATCTTTCCGCGCTTGAAAGCGACTTGCTGGGCGGTATTCAGGAACGCGACAGCGACGGGCGATGTGAAGTTAGTGATGGTCGGCGAGGGTGGCTTCTTCTTTGCGGCCTGTTCCTCGTCCTCGTCGGGCTGATTGTTGATCTTGGGGAATAGCTCAGCGGCGATGCGGGCGCATCCTTTGAAGGAGCCGATCTGGGCGTGATCCAAGGAGGCGCGAAAGGCGTACTTTCCGCCCAAGGGCGGAGTGGTGGTCAAAGTGTCGTTTGTGGCGTCGGTACAAGCCTCGCGCGATAAGTGGACGGCGACAGGCGCGCCAGTAGCGGAGTCTTTGGCATGATACGTCCAGGAATCGGCGGAGGCCTCGTGCGTGACTTCGGCGGCCTCAAGCGGAACCGGAGGGTAGCCCGGACGATCGAGACGCTCTGGGCCCTTCTGGCCGATGCGGAGGCTCCAGTTGGGGTCGTTGCCGAAGGCCAGAATAAGGATAGGGTAATGCTTAGATTGAGGAGCCGGAGGACCCATGGGAGGCTTTTTGGCAGGCGTAGCAGGCGGAGCTTGCCCGTAGGACGACAGGCAAAGCGCGAAGAAACAAAGTGACGCGCCGAAGCGAATGAGTCGGGTTTGCATCGCGATGCGCAAGTCTGTCCTCCGGGAACAGTGAGGATACCCTTTGCCGACTGGGGAGGCAATTACTCTAGGCCGAGGCCGCTAACAGGTGATCGTGGTATCCGCAAAGGTACGGCAAGCGGTGAAAAGGTGGGGGCCGAGACTTACGAACAAAAAGCGAAAATAATACTTGACGAAGCGAAGAAAAAGCGAAATACTAGCTTCCTGCTTTGAGGTGGGCTATGCCTCCAGTTCACTCCCTATCGGCGCCGGGTTCTCGGATTCGGCGTTCCCGCGTCTTACCAACCACAGTAAGTCTCTTTCCCGAGTGCCCTGATGACCATAGCCCAAAACCAGGGATTGCCGGCCGTTTGACTGGCGACCGCGAAGCGGTCTTTGTCACGTGCGACCGTAAAACGGTCGACGCACCGGTCGCGAGCAATCCAGGTGGCAGCAGTTCGGGTTGCCCCACGGCGGATTGCCCCCCGCCGTCTTCAGCCTCGCCTGACTCCCAAAACCGGGCGAGTGGCTGGACCCGAGATGCTGCTGCGGCCCCGCACGAGCGCGCTAAAGCGCGACTGGTCGGCATTGCCCGCCTCGCAGCATCCTCACCGCCAGCGCTGACGCGAAGAAAATCGGAGGAGCGGCCGGAGTATTTCGTGCTGCCGGTGAAGTCGATCCTGAACCGGTGCGATTCGAAGCGCGTGCCGTTCGAATGGACGATCAATCCGTACCGAGGCTGCGAGTTTGCGTGCAAATACTGCTATGCGCGGTACACGCACGAATACATGGAACTGGACGGAGGGGAGTTCGAGAAAAAGATTTTTGTGAAGAAGGACGCGGCGCTGCTGTTGCCGGGCGAGGTCTCAAGGAAATATTCCTATGCGTCGGAACGTTCGGGAGGGACGGAGGCGGAACATATCGCGATCGGGACGGCGACCGACCCGTATCAACCCGCGGAGCGGGAGTACGGAGTGACGCGTGCGTGCCTGGTGGAGCTAGCAAAACGGGAAGGATTGAGCGTTTCGTTGATCACCAAGTCGAATCAGATTGTGCGCGATATCGATGTGCTGAAGCGCATTGCGGAGCGGTCGGACCTGGCGATCGATATTACGATTACGACTCTGCGGCCACGATTGGCGCGCTTGCTGGAGCCTCGAGCGCCCCGGCCGGATTTACGGCTGGCCGCGGTGAAACATCTGCGTGAGGCGGGGCTGGCGGTTGGAGTTTCGGCGTCTCCGCTGATACCCGGAATCACGGACCGCGATGGGGACTTGGAAGCGGTCGCGGCTGCGGCGCGGGAGGCTGGGGCACAATGGTTTTTCTCTGGGGTGCTGTTCCTCATGCCGTCTTCGGCGAAACAGTTCCTGCCATTCGTGCGGGAGAAGTTTCCGCGACTGGCGAAGCAGTATGAACAATGGTACGCGAAGAATGGCTACGCACCAGAAGAGTACCGTCGGAAAGCTTCGGAACGCGTGGCCCGGATCCGCCAGAAGTATGGATTTCGGTCGCGGCCGTGGGTGGAAAAGAAGCACACGACGCCGTGCGCGCAGTTGCCTTTGGCTTGGGATGCAGCGGCGGTGGCACAACAAGTGGAACGAATGCAGTCGTGCGCGACTGGATAGGCGGCCAAAATGGCGCAACGGCCCCATTCGGCGAACTCAGGGCAGGCAGGAATGGCTGTGCCGCGAACACGGCACTACGGGACGATGATGCGGGACTCCTCGCGCTTGAACTCGGGGGCTTGAGGGAACTGGCCGCGAAGGAATTCGATGAAGCGGCGCGAGCGCGGGCGGCCGTTGGTGCGCAGTAAGCCCATGCGATAGAGAAAAACCAACAGATGAAAAATGTCCGAGTCTTTGAGGCTGGCAGAGCCGGCACGTTCGGCGTGCTGTTTCTTGACCTCGTTGATGAAAGCAATGAGCGCGGCGTAGAGCTCGCGCGGCAGCGGCGCGTCCGGCAGTTTTTCGTAGATGATGCCTGAATTCAGCGTTTTATAGGTTTGGGCCAGGGCCTGGAGGGCGGCGAGGAGGTCGGTGTCCACGGCGGCGGGCTGTACGGCACAGAATTTGGCGATGGAAAAGGCCAGCGCGGCCATGAGCTGCTGATGAGTGTAGATGATGTCCTGCGGGATCTTTTCGTCGAGTAAGGGAGTGTCTGCGGGCAAGGAACGCTGGTGCTCGTTTTCGTAGCGGTGCGCGGCGAGGAGATAGGCGCAATCGGACGGGCAGTCAATCGTGGCTTCGCGCTCGGTGCCGCAGCAGACGGCGCAAATCTTTTCGCCCTTGGCGGGGCAAAATCGCGCAGCTTTGCGCTTTTCACAGATCGGACAGGACACTTAGTCTCCTCAGTTTGTTAGGACAGTTCAGCAGAATACGCCGCAGCCTTAGAAAAAACAAAATGGGCCGCATGTGACTCACGCCATGATGACCTTTTTCTGGAAGCGCCGGGCGGCAACGATCAGGAGGAGCGAACCCATGGCAAAGAGGACGAGGCCATCGAGCCAGAGATGAGCAAGGCCGGCGCCGCGCAGGATGATGCCGCGGGTGATGTTGATGTAATAGCTGGCGGGAATGAAGTAGCTGATGACGTAAAAAATAGCGGGCATGGTTTCGCGCGGAAAGATGTAGCCGGAGAAGAAGATGCTGGGAAGGAAGGTGAGAAAGGCGAGCTGAATGGCTTCGGCCTGCGAGTTGGCCTTGCTGGAAACGAGAATGCCGATGGACAGCGAGACGAAAAGATAGGGAAGCGAAAGGAGCGCAAGGAGTAGCACGTTGCCGTGAATCGGCACCTGGAAGACGAAGCGCATGAAGGCGAGAATCATGCAGAGCTCGAAAAAACCGATGCCGAGGTAGGGGAGGAGCTTGCCGAAGAGCAAGCCCATCGGACGGACGG
>QHYF01000231.1:0-4950 GCA_003224075.1 Acidobacteriota bacterium | reverse complement strand
CGTTCAGTAGGAGGACGGCGGTGAGGCCAGGGAGAAAGAAATTCGGGGAGCGCGAATCGGGATTGAAGAGCAGCTTTGGGCGCATGTCGACGGCAAAAGCGGCACGGTCTGCGAGCGCGCGGCGGAGGGATTCATCGAGGCCGATGGCGGTGGTGACGTTGATGGCCTGGCCGGCGACGGAGGAGTCCGACCCGTCGATGAGCACGAGCACCTGGGCGCTCATCTTGTGGAGAAGTCGATCGGAGTAGTCGACGGGAATCTTGATGCCGACACGAGCGCGGCCAGCGATGATGTTGTCGTTGAGGTCCGTGTCGGTTTCGACGTAGCGTACGACGTGGAAGGTGTCGGAATTCTTCAGACGGTCGATTAGTTCGCGGCTCTCGCGGCGGCCGTCGGCGTTGTAAACGACGGTGTTGATCTGGCGGATGTTGGTGTCGATGCCAAAGCCGAGCACAACCATTTGCATCAGCGGAATGACCGCACAACCATTTGCATCAGCGGAATGACCAGAGAGAAAAAAAGCGTCGCCGGATCACGGCGGACATGCAGGACCTCTTTATAAAAGCCAGCGCCGAACCCGCGGAAGATGTTAAACATGGGCGGCCTCCAGCAGGGCTTGATGCTTGTAGGTGAGCTCGACGAAAACGTCTTCGAGGCTGGGAGCGAGCGGGCGAATTTCTGCGACGGCGATGCCGTTTTTCAGGAGCTGTTCGCGGAGATCGTTGAGGTCGAAATGATCCTCGACGAGCGCGTGGATGGATTGTCCGAAAATGGTGGCGCTGCGGATTCCCGGGATTTGGCGGGCGAAGCGTAGCGCGCGGGTGACCTCCGGAGTGGTGATTTCGACGCGCAGCGTCCCGTGAGGCTGAACGTCAGGAAGCTCGCGGAGCGAATTGGGCGTGCCGTCGGCGATGAGTTTGCCGAAATAAATGTAGGCGACGTGGCTGCAGCGCTCCGCTTCGTCCATGTAGTGGGTGGTGACGAAGAAGGTGATGCCGTGTCCGCACATCTCAAAGAGAAGGTCCCAGAGCTGGCGGCGCGCGACAGGATCAATGCCTGCGGTGGGCTCATCGAGAAAGAGAAGCTTGGGTTCATGCAGCATGGCGCAGCCGAGCGCCAGACGCTGCTTCCATCCGCCGGAAAGCTGCGCGGCCAGGCGATTCAGGTAAGGAGCGAGGCCGTTGAGTGCGACGATCTCCTCGATGCGGCGCTTGAGGCGCGCGGGTTCGAGGCTGTAGATGCGGCCGTAGAACTGCAAATTTTCGGCGACGGTCAGATCGTAATAAAGACTGAAATTCTGCGACATGTAGCCGATGCGCTCGCGCACGGCTTCGGAATCCGTGCGGACGTCCAAACCTTCGACCTGAGCGGAGCCGCCGCTGAGAGGCAAAAGGCCGGTGAGCATTTTGATGACGGTGGTTTTGCCGCTGCCGTTGGGGCCGAGGAAGCCGAATATTTCACCTTTTTCGACGCGGAAGCTGACGTCATTCACGGCGGTGAAATTGCCAAAGCGCCGCACGAGATGCTCGGCGGAGATGGCGGGGCTAGCGTGATTCTGCGGGATGGCGGCCACGGCTTCAATTCCCCGCTTTCAGTTTGACGTCGGCGGCCATCCCGGCGCGGACGCGGCCGGAGGGATCGTCGATGCGGATTTTTACGCCGAAGACCTGGTGGACGCGTTCTTCGCGGGTCTGCACGTTGCGGGGCAGAAATTCGGCCTGCTGGTTGATCTGTTCCACTACACCATTGAAAACCTGATTGGAGAAAGAATCGACGTGGACTTCGGCTTTCTCGCCGAGCTGGACGCGGCCGATCACGGTTTCCGGGATGTAGATGCGGACGTAAATCTGGTCGCGTTCGAGCAGTGTGGCGACGGGCGTATTAGGCGCAATGAGGTCGCCCGGACGCACGTCCAGGACCTCCACGGTCGCGGCGGACGGGGCGGTGACCTGGCGCTCACGGAAGCGAGCTTCGTCGTAAGCGTAGGCAGCTTTCGCGAGATCGACATCTTCGCGGCGGTTGCCGCGCTCGAGTTTTTCGAGAGTTGCCTGCGCCTGGTTGTAACGCGCCAGAGTGGAAGCGATTTCTTCGGGACGGTAGCCGCGTTTCAATTCGTCAAGCTTGTGCAGGGCATTCTCCTGCTGCGCGAGGGCGACCTTCCAGTTGGCTTCAGCGGTGTCGCGCTGCTGTTTGGAAACGAGATCCTTCCTTGCCAGGGCCTCGTAGCGGTCGAAGTCGAGATGCGTGCGTACTTCGTCGGCTTTGGCGCGGTCGAGGTCGGCCTGCGCCACGGCGATGTCTTCCTGGCGATAGCCGTTCTTTTTCAGCTCGTAATCGGCTTTGGCCTGAGCGGCGGCGGCCCGGGCTTCGGCAATTTCCTCGGGGCGATAACCGCGCAGGGCTTTTTGGGCATTGGCGCGGGATTGCTCGAGGGCCGCCTGCAGTTCTTTGTCGTCGAAGGTGATGAGAATCTGCCCCGGCTGAACCGAATCGCCTTCGCGAACGAGAACTTTATCAATGCGGCCGCCGATTTTGGAACCCACGCGAATGTCGCGCGCCTCGACCGTGCCAGAGCCTTGCAGGTCGGTGTCGCGCCGGAACCATCCGGCGTAGAGTGCGGTCGCCGCCACGGCGGCTGCGATAATGAGAACAATTAAGATACGCTTGCGGTTCATGAAACTACTCTCCTGGGATAGAAGACTGTCTTAGCCGCGTAACTGTGACATCAGGACGAGGCGCCAGACCGGTCCAGAGCAGGTTGAATGCAGCCTCGATGCGCGAATGCAAGGTAGCGTCACCATGGAGCGACCAGAGCAATAGCGTGCCAAAGATCGTTTGGCGAAAAACGTGAGCGATCTCTGCGGCGGGGAGGTCGTTGCGGATTTCGCCGCGTTCCTGCCCGAGTTGAATCATCTGGGTATGGAGGGCATGGACGCGCTTTTGCATCTCAAGCATGGCTTCGCGCACCGGAGTCGTCGAGAGATAGGCCCTCAGAAGGGCCCGGATGATCTCGGGGTTGCGCGTGGGCTCCTGGGTCATGCGCACGCCAAGCCAACGGAGGAATTCGGGCATGGGCTCGTTGATGCGGCGAGCAGCCTCGATGGCCGCCTCCAACTTGCCAAGCTGCATCTCTCCAAAAGCCAGCAGGATATGATCCTTGCTGGGGAAATAGTTGAAAAAGGTGCCCTTGCCGACATCGGCGGCGTTGGTGATGTCTTCCACGGTGGTTTCCGCGAAACCCTTTTGACCGAAGAGGTTGAGAGCGGCGCGAAACAACCGCTCGCGGATTTCCGCGCTGCGGCGCTGGCGGCGGCCGATGGGGGTGGCTGATCCGGAAGGATCCCTGCGGAGGGATGAAGTTGCTTTGCGAGCCATAATGACCAATCCTCAGAGATGACTGTAGGTCATACTTTGACGTTTGTCAAGCGCTTATATCTTTAGCTACGAATCCATCACATCCGGAGTAACGCGGAGGAAGAATGGGAACACCCCGGCTGGTACGGGGGTGTTCGGTGGAAAGCGTCTTGGAGGGAACTATTCTTTTAGCGAAGCCGGGTCCGACAAGTTCTTTGGCGACTTCTGGTTCAGGTAAGCAATGAATCTCTGCGCGGAAGGAGGGACCGCGACGGCACCCTTGAAAATGATGGATTCCGCCTCGAGCTGCTTGCCGTAGACTTTCTCGTTGGCGCCGTCATTAGGGCGAACCGTTGAGCCTTCCAGTGAGAGGCCGGCGAAGAGGCCGCGATTGCGGGAATAGCTGAGTACTTCGGCGCGCAAAGTGACGTCGGTGGAGGCATTGGCGGTGCGGCCCTTCGGACCCGCCGCTGCCGAAGCATCGGCGCCGAGCTTCACTTTGCTTTTCAGGATGGCGCGCGCGCCGCGGGGGTTCATTACGAGCAGAACGAAATCCGTGGCCTGTCCGCCAAGCTGCAAACCAAAGCTGCCGCCTTCCAGAGCCATCATCGCCGGGGCGCTCCACGGGCCGGTGAAATGCTCACCAGTGCGGCAGCTCATGGCGCCGCGGCCGTAACTTGCGCCAAAGACAAAGGCAGCCTTGATGACCGACGGAAAGACAATGATGCATTCCGCTTTGTCGATCAGCTCCTGCGGGATGTCGTCGGGGATGTCCATGATTTCCTTGAGCACGGTTCCACAATTCTCCAGACGCTCGGTTTCCTTGATATCCTTTGCGGCGGACAGCGGCAGAGCGATCAACGCCAGCGCCACCAGGGAGGAAAGCATTCGCTTGATCACAGTTCACCTCTCCGTAATTTTCTGGGCTCGATCATCATAGAGTGCCCGTGGGCCAGGCGCAAGCTGGGGCTCTCATTCAAGGGTCTAATGCAGGGATAGTTCCTCAATCTAAGACGCTCCGGAGGAGGATTACGTTGCCTTTCGATTATAATTTTCCTTACTGATTTACGGGCGAGCAAAAAATGAACATCCAGAAAATTCGGCAGCGATGGGCGGCAGTGATCCTGGCCAGCGCGGTGTATGTGCTGGGGAGCGGCGCGCCGAAATTATTCGCGCAGTCCAAAACGAAAACTGACAGCGCGTGCTGCGGGCAAAAAAAAACGGACGCTGCAACGAAGAAGGCCGCCGCGAAATTCGCCGCGCGCGCGGAAACCTTGCTTGAGACGGGGCCCACAAGCAAGGGCGAGTGGGGGTTGTTGATCGTGGACGCCGAGAGCGGCGAAACGCTCTACGAACAGAATGCGGACAAATATTTCTTGCCGGCCTCGAATATGAAGCTGTTCACCACCGCGCTGGCGCTCGCGAAACTGGGGCCGGAATACCGATTCCACACTACGCTCGAGACAAGGGGAACGATCTCGAGCGAAGGAGTCTTGAGCGGGGATCTTGCGCTCGTCGGACGCGGCGATCCCAATCTTTCGAACCGAAAATTCCCTTATGAGCTGAAGGAAGAATTCGATGGACCGCCGGAGAAAG
>QHYF01000230.1 GCA_003224075.1 Acidobacteriota bacterium | reverse complement strand
TTTATTTTCATACACTTCCAAACTCTTTTGCACTCGCCAAAAACTCAACCCTTTTGTTTTCATACAAATCCACGCTCTTTGCGCAAAACACCGGGGAGTGGGGGCCGCGAGCTACAGGATGGTTTCGATTTCAGAGTCCACGGAGACATGCGTGGCGGGGAAACCGTTGATCGCGAATTTCTGCCCGCCGGCTTCGGAAAAATGAAAGAAGCGGCTGATGTGGTAGTCCTCGTCGTAAGCGGAGAAGAGGCGCTCGGTTTCGGCCGCAGTCAGGTCAAAGGCGGAGAGCGCCACCGGCTCGCCAAAATTCCCGGCGTGGGAGCGGTACAGACGCACGAGATGGCCCAGGGCCATCATATTATTTTGCGGCCGCGAAGCCGTCGGCGCATTTTGCGGTCGCGAAGCGGCCGACGGAGCGCGGCGAGGTGCTTCGGCGCTCATGGGATTCTCCTGAGACAAAGTGTACTGCGGGAAAAACGCGAAGGAAAGCGCGCGACATTCTCACGTAAAAAGGGTCGGGCGACGTAGCCATGTAAAAGGCGCGTGACAGTTTGTCGAGCATGGCGTGGTTTGGGTAAGATGCTGTGGAAGATTTTGCGGAGACCAGGAGGAACGATTATGAGTATCGCGGTGGGACAGACGGCGCCGGATTTTATGCTGTTGAATCAGGAAAAGAAGGAAGTGAAGCTCTCGGATTTCACAGGAAAAAAGAATGTCGTGCTGGTGTGGTACCCGCTGGACTGGAGCCCGACGTGCACGAACGAGCACGCCTGCTTCGTGAACGACATGAAATCGTTCGAGACGCTGGACGCGGAAGTTCTGGGCATCAGCGTGGACAGCGTGTGGTCGCACAAGGCGTATGCGGAGAAGATGGGGATCAAATATTCGCTGCTGGCGGATTTTCATCCGCGCGGAGCGATGAGCGAGAAGTACGGCGTGTACCTGGCCGATAAAGGTATCACCGGCCGCTCGATCGCCATCGTCAACAAGGCGGGAAAGGTAGCGTGGTTCAAGAACTATGACATTCCGGTGGTTCCGGATCTCAAGGAAGTGGCGGCGGCGCTGTCACAAGTGAAAGCGGCAAGCGCGTAAGAGAAGGCGGCGAAGCAAAGAACAAACGCGATGTGGCGCCGCGTATTGTGGAATGTAGGAGGAGGCTCAGCCTGGCCGTCGCCCTTTTACTTTCAGGATGCGGCGAGCGCCGCGCGCAGCCACGGAAGAACCAGCCAGATGAGAGGAACCAGAATCCCGGCAGCGATGAGAGGCGCGCGAATCTGATTGCGCCGAAAGATGGAGTAGACCGCGCCGGCCCCAGGCATCACGACAAGGAATCCTTTCGTGAACAGGACCAATTCCTGGAGCCAGGGTTCGGGGACGTAAGGTGCTATGCACAATAAAACAAAATCGCGCGGAAGGCCCGGAAGCTGCCACAGATAACTGAGACTGACGCAAACGAGGAGCAAGACAGCGAAGGGCTCGCGCCGTGAATCCGGCGGTTCCGGGGCGGGAGTAAGTTCCCCGGTCGCGCGCTCCGAGGAGCGATGAAATCGAAAGGGCGGCTGCTCCTCCGGAAGAAGACGGGCCCACGCGAAGGCGATTGGAATCGCAGCAGCAATCAGCAGGATGCAGAGCAGGAGGAAGGCGAGCCGGGGATCGAGGAGTTGTGCGGCAAACATTTGGAGTGAATAAATGGAACGGTGCCTCCGCCGCCCGGAACCGGGACAGCGAGTTGCGAGTATAGCTCAGTGGACAGCGCCAGCCGGGTTCCTTTGGCTTTGCTCAAGACAAATGCCAAGCTCTCAGAAGAAGATTATTTCTTCGAAGAAGGTACAGGTTTCGTGTTCGCATCCGGTTTCGAGGAGGCTGGCGCGCTGGGTTTCATATCGGAAGGGGTGGCGGGTTGCGAGAGGGAGCGAACCAGGAGCACGAGCTGCCAGCGCTGGTCTTGGGTCAGGCGTTTCTTGAAAGAGGGCATGGGCTTTCTGCCTTCGCTGATCTGGTAGAAAATGTGCCCGTCGGTGAGAGTGTTCATGTGACCGGCATCGGTGAGATCGGCCGGAGGAGGATCGTGCATCATGGCTTCGGGACCATCGCCTTTACCCGCGTCACCGTGGCATTCGACGCAGTTTTCCTTGAAGAGTTCCCGGGCTGCGCTCAAGTTTGATTCAGAGGGCTGGAGAGGATTCTTGAGTTTCTTGACCTCCTCCGGGACCGCCCATGCCTTGTTCTGCTGGTAGACGAAGTAAACGAGCGTGACGCAAATGAGGGCAATCACCGAGGCGAATAGCATTTTGCGAAGTTTGAAGTTGGGTTTCGCGTTCGTGGACATGATGACGAGAAAAATTTTCGCACAACTGGAATGACAAGGAAAGGACCTCGGCCGCGGGGGCGCCGCATGCTTCGCCTGCAAGAGCAAGCATTTTCAAGCTATAGTTCGCGAACCGGCAGGACCGCAATCGAAGAAGACTGGCACGGGATCCTTTCCGAAATGATCGGAACCTTCGGTCGACTCCGCTCAGGATGAGAGCGGCGCCTACGAAGGGCGGAGAATGAGCCAGAGCAGCTCGGCGTTGAAGAAGAGGATGGCCGCGGCGATGACCCAGGCGACGACAGCGGTCAGGCGCGAGTTGGCGAATTCGCCCATCCGATTGCGGTCCCCTGTGAATTGGATCAACGGGATAACCGCGAAGGGCAATTGAAAGCTGAGAATCACCTGACTGAGAATGAGCAGCGAAGTCACCTTATTTTCGCCGGCAATGCCAATGACCAGTACGGCGGGAATGATGGCAAGGGAGCGGGTAATGAGCCGGCGGAGCCAGGGCCTGAGGCGAATGTGAAGGAAACCTTCCATGACGATCTGGCCTGCAAGCGTGCCGGTGAGGGTGGAGTTCTGGCCGGAGGCAAGCAGGGCGCAGGCGAATAGCGTGCTGGCAAGGCTGGCGCCGAGAACGGGGCTGAGGAGTTTGTAGGCATCGGCGATCTCAGCGACGTGACTCAGCCCGCGGGTGTGGAAAGCGGCGGCGCCAAGAACGAGGATTGCGGCATTGATGAAAAGCGCAAACCCGAGAGCGAGGGTGGAATCGAATACAGCATAACGTACAGCTTCACGCCGATCGCGGACGGAGGCGCCAAAAGCCCGCGTCTGGACGATGCTGGAGTGAAGATAAAGATTGTGCGGCATGACGGTCGCGCCAAGGATGCTAATGGCAATGTAGAGCACTTCGCGGTTGCGAAGGATTTCCGCCCGGGGGATGAGTCCGACGGCGGCTTCGCGCCAAAGAGGGTGAGCAAAAAAGATTTCGTAAGTGAAACAAAGAGCGATCGAAGCGATGAGCGTGACGACGAAGGCTTCGATCAAGCGGAAGCCCCGGCCCTGCAGCGCGAGAACAATGAGAACGTCCAGGGCAGTGATGAGAACACCGGCAAGAAGCGGCAGGCCGAAGAGAAGCTTCAGTGCGACGGCGGATCCCAAAACCTCAGCGAGGTCACAGGCGGCAATGGCAATTTCGCAGACCACCCAAAGGAAGAAGGAGGTCCGGCGGGAATAGCGTTCGCGGCAAGCCTGAGCGAGGTCACGACCAGACGCAATCCCAAGCTTCGCAGAAAGGGCCTGCAGGAACATCGCCATCAGGTTGCTGATGAAGATGACGCTGAGGAGTGAGTATCCAAATTTCGAGCCGCCGCCGAGGTCGGTGGCCCAGTTGCCCGGGTCCATATAGCCGACAGCGACGAGATAGCCGGGGCCTGCGAAGGCCAGGACCTTGCGGATCCAGGAAGCGCCCGAAGAAATAGGGATGGTGCGATGAGCTTCCGGCAAGGACGGCAGGGCGACCCCTGCCGGTGTCCTCAGGGACGAGAAGAAGCCCGTGGTAGCTTCGCCGGAGACGGGCGGATCGGTTTCGAGTTGTGGCCGAATCAGGCGCGGCATCGTCAAAGTTAACTATGCTAAATATCAATACTAAACTACATTTAACACGCGCCGATGTCAATCAGGATTTGACCCGATTGTGATAACAAAGGCACTGGGCCCGAACGGGGGCACAGGCTCCGAGCGAGCCGCAAGCGCTTGTGGTAAGTTCGAAGCGGCATTCCGGGAGAGAAACGCAATGGATCAACAGCAACAAGTGCAGGGCCAGGTGCAGATCAAGGCGGACGAGAAGGAATTGCAGGGGCAATACAGCAACCTGGTGATGATTCACCACAATCTGGAAGAGTTTACGTTGAATTTTATCTATATTTTTCCGAACGGCGCGCAGGGCAAACTCCTGAACAGCGTGATCGTCAGCCCGGGACATGCGAAACGGATCTGGCGCGCGCTGGGTGAGAATCTGGCGCGGTATGAGGCGCAGTTCG
>QHYF01000229.1 GCA_003224075.1 Acidobacteriota bacterium | reverse complement strand
CTTTCTCTATATTGTGGTCACCCATTCCGGCTACTTTGTGGCACGTCAATTCCTCGCTTTCACCTGTGGCCATTGGGGCAAGCGCACGACTGCCTTCTGGGGCAAACTTCACAGCAGAAAACACGCACGCACCGAGTACTTCCCAAGGAGCGGCAAAGTCTATCACGTCTTCTCCCGCAGGCTATACGGTCAGATTGGCAGGGAGAACCTTCGCAATCGCCGGGAACACGAGATCGAATACATCCAGCGGCGCATCGGAATACTCGACTTTGTCCTCTCCCATCCGCAGTGGAAATACCTTGAGACAGAGCACGAAAAAGTGAGCCATTTCTGCAACCAATTGAAGATCCCCATTCACTTCCTTCCCGCGAAGATTTACTACGGACAGAAGACCTCCCAGCCCACCACTCGCTATTTCGTGGATAAGTTTCATATGTTTCTCTGCACTGACCCTTCTTTCCGCTCATCTGTGCTGACGTTTGCCTATCTCCAAGGGGGCGGAAGCGAGCCTCACCGAATTTGTCCATCGTCTGAGAGTTTACCTCCCGCTGTTTCGGCAACTCTCCGAGTTCCGGTTTCTCTATCTAGCAAGAGTGGATTCTCACTTCGAAAGGGCCAAAGAACTATTCCATTCCATTGTGGCTATTCCGCTGGATCTGACGTATCTACGAGCTCTGCCGATACTTCCAAATCTGCAAGGCGTGGGATCTCAGGCAGTACGCGTCTGTGACAGAGGGCGACCTTATCTTCCGTAATCAAGCCAAGGCCCGATTCGCCGGGGAGCGGTTCGAACATCTCTATCGCGGATGGAAAGTGGACCGAGTAACCCAAGACGACATCCTCCAGGAGTTCGGTGGAGCCAACCACGCTGTCACCGTGCATTTCGAGACAGAATTACTCCGTCGAATTGGTGCTCTTGAACCGGAACCTGAGGGGAAAGGGTGAAGAAGGTAAGGATTACACCCTCCACCTTTTTCTTCTCCTGTTTCATCACCCTGTGGCGCGAGCAATTTGTCGGAAACAGAGCAGATACAAAGGGTAATGCCAGGAAAAGTCACCGTGGAAAAAAGACTGAAACGGGCGGGAGCGACCCCCGCTTTTTGCGGCCAAGCCGCCCAAAAGTTTCGTGGAGTCGCTCCCGCCCTCCGGCGCACAAACCAGTGCCGTTCCTTTTATCCACGGTGACAAGGAGTTCGCAAACTGCGATGACAGGCTCGATAAAACATGAGTTGCTACCGTTCCACTGAGCATAGGAATGACGGCAGACTCAATGGAATCAACCTCTGACAAACTGTCGCGCCAGAGACCAATTGGGTCATCGAGAATAGAGGACTCGATGGCCCGAAAGCGCCATCAGCGTGGACGTGTGTTTCTGAAAGGGAAGAAGCAAGAGAAATGGGTCGGACGCTACAGACAAGATGTCGTGGAAATGAACGGTAAGACAAGACGTGTTCGGCGATCTGTTATCCTTGGCACAAAGCGCGAGTTCCCTGCGAAACGATTGGCCGAGCGGCGTTTGGATGCCATACTTGCCCGTATCAACTGCCTCGACTATCGCCCAAGCAGGGCCGCCACGTTCGCGGAGTTCATTGAACGATGGAGAGCCGAGGTGTTGCCTACACAAAAGCCATCCTCCGCACGAGCAGTTCGCTCGCACTTAAGGTGCTACATAACTCCGGAGCTTGGCAAACTGCGCTTGGATCAGTTTGGAGTCGAAAATCAACAAAAATTCATAACTCGAATGCCCAGAGAGAGCTCAAGCAGCGAGGCTTCAAACTCATTACATTGCAGGAGGCGGAGAGCGATCCCGAATACGTCCACGACCCTGACCTTCCTTCCAGATGGGACGGAACATTCTTGCAACGGATGATGGTCGCCAAGCACATGACTGAACGCAATCAATCGGTAAATCCACTTGTCAGACTTGACCAGCTCTGCCGGTGACGGGTGCAGCTTGTCTGTGAAGAAGGGGGGCTTCTTGAGAAGGGAATTGATTTTTGTTGCCTCTTTGTTCCTCGGTATGGCCGTGGTCCCTGCGTCGGCGAAGCACAGTAAATCGGATGCGAACGACAAGGACGCCCGTTGGGTGGGCACATGGGCCTCCTCCCCGCAGCTTGGGGACGCAAGGAGCGAGCCGCCAGCGCCTGGCTTCACTGACAGTACGCTTCGGCAGATCGTGCATGTTTCCATTGGCGGAAAACAAATACGTATTCGATTTTCCAATGCGTTCGGAACTACGGCACTCACCATCTCTTCCGCTCACGTGGCGCCAGCCGCAGGGGGCAGTGCGATCAAGCCGGGAAGCGACAGGCCTCTGACCTTTACTGGCCAGATATCCGTGATAATTCCGCCAGGAGCGCCGATCTATTCGGATCCTCTAGATTTTGATCTTGCTCCTTTGTCTGATCTGGCTGTCACGATTCACTTAACTGGCGTGCCGGACGGCGTCACAACACACCCAGGCGCCAGGGCTACCTCGTATCTGCAAGCTGGTGATTTGGTCTCGGCGGCAGACATGCCAGCGGCGGTTCGGGTCGATCACTGGTATTTTCTCAACGGCGTCGACGTGCTTGCCAAGCATTCCGCGGCAGCTGCGGTGATGCTTGGCGACTCGATTACCGACGGAAGAAACTCAACGACCAACGGAAACGGACGCTGGCCGGATGACCTGGCCCGCCGCCTACAAGCAAAAAAGGGAACAAAAGACGTTGCAGTATTGAATGAAGGGATTGGCGGTAACCGGTTATTGCATGATGGCTTGGGCCCAAACGCTTTGGCGCGGCTGGATCGCGACGTGCTTGCACAAAGCGGAGCGCGATGGCTGATTGTCCTTGAAGGGATTAATGATCTTGGGACCCGCGCGGGCGGTCAAGAGCGCAACGAACAAGCCGCGACAGTACAGGATATCATCGCCGCGTATGAGCAGATCATTCTTCGTGCGCATGTCCACAATATTCGCGTGTATGGAGCGACGATCATGCCTTGCGAGGGATCGAGTTACTTTAATATGGATTTGGAAGCCGATCGCCAAAGCATCAACAACTGGATTCGAACCCCTGGTCACTTTGATGTTGTCATCGATCTGGATGCCGCAACACGCGATCCGCAAAAACCTTCGCATCTGTCAGCGGCAGCAGATAGCGGCGATCATCTGCACCCGGCGGATGCGGGCTACAGGATCATGGCTGATGCGATCGACTTAAAGCTGTTTGCAAAGTAGAAAAGCAAGATTAGTAAAATACGCGGCTTTTAACCGTCTCTCGCTGTACTTGGGTTTTGAGCTCGATCCGGCCTCAGAGAGGCGGAGCGAGCCTGTGGTTAGCGCTTAGAGATGCCGGGGCGCGCCATCACAATGAAGAGAAGCAGTCATACCCTTTGGCTGCATGATACTGCGAGGTGACCGTGTGAAACGTCGAAGCCCGCATACCGCGATTTGGGTAGCAGCCCTTTGCGGGGTTCTGCAAGGAAACTACTTGCACGCTGAGTCCGGGCAGAATGCGTGGCTGCGCTATGCACCGTTAGATGAGCGCGCTGCGCAGATGTACGGATCACTGCCCGCGAGTGTGACCGTGCTTGGGAGTTCCGCGGTGCTGGAGACGGCACAGGGGGAGCTGATTCGAGGCGTCAGAGAAATGCTGGGAAAAACACTGCGCGCCGGAATGGGCCCGCCAAAAGAAAACGCTTTCGTCCTGGGAACGCTCAAAGCAGTCCGGGCTGAGGTTCCCGAGTTTTCGGCAAAGAATGAGTTGCGAGAGGACGGCTTCCGGCTGGCGACGGGGCAAGTGCGCGGATTCCATTCTGTCATTATCACGGCATCGACGGACCGGGGTGTCCTTTACGGCGTCTTCTCGGTGCTGAGCAGGATCGAGCGGAGCGAATCCATTGCAGCACTGAATGAAGCGCACGAGCCTTATGCTCCGATACGATGGGTAAACCAGTGGGACAATTTAGACGGCCGGATTGAGCGCGGATATGCCGGGCGATCTATCTTTTTCGAGAATGGCAGCGTTCGCGCAGACCTGAAGCGCGTTCGTGATTACGCTCGTTTGCTTGCCTCCGTCGGGATCAATGGGTGCACGGTCAATAATGTCAACGCCGACCCACGCATTCTGGAAGATAGCTTTCTTCCTCAACTCGTTCGCATCGCCAATGTGTTTCGCCCGTGGGGCGTCCGGCTATCTGTTGCCGTCGATTTAAGCAGCCCCAAAGGGATCGGAGGCTTGGATACGTTTGATCCGCTGGATTCTCGCGTTACCGAATGGTGGCGCAAGAAAGTTGACGAGATTTACCGGCAGATTCCCGATTTCGGCGGATTTGTCGTAAAAGCGGATTCTGAGGGCCGGGCAGGTCCCTCGACCTACGGCCGGACGCCCGCAGAGGCAGCCGACGCGATCGCGCACGCCCTTGCGCCGCACGGCGGGATCGTTTTCTACCGGGCGT
>QHYF01000228.1 GCA_003224075.1 Acidobacteriota bacterium | reverse complement strand
ACCCTGTCCGGCCAGCTTTCCCAGGAGTTCGTCGCGGCCTACTCCTTCCGTCTTCAAATGCAAGGCCCCGGACGCCGCGCCGCCCAAGCGTTCGGCAATTCGGCCCGCACCGGGCAGCTGCGCCAGATTCACGCGTTCCAATTGGGCGGCAATCTCATAGATTGGGCGCGGCAAAAACTTCGCGTTGATCTTTGCGCGCACTTTGCCACCCGCCCATTCTGCCTGTGCGTCGCTGACGTCGAGTTCCAGATCGTGGAGGGACCCTTTGGCCAACACTTGTCCGAAGCTCAGCTTTTCGATCGTCAATTGCGAAATGCGCAATTCGCCTTCGGCATTCACGCGACGAACCAGCTCACTCGCCGGCGTGCTCGGCGCCGATTCACCCAGCAGCGACGGCAACAGCCGCTGCAGCCAGCTCGGGCGCGCTCTCGGGCCAACCCAGCGGTCCAGGTCCGCCGCGCTCATGTGGTCGGCATTGAGATGGAATTTCCATTCGGACCCACTTTCCCCGTCGATCCGCTGCGTTTCCTCGATGTCTCCCGTCCATACGCCGCCAAATCCTTGCACTCTCATTACGCGCGCGACGCGTCGCCCGTCGATCCAATCCAATGCGCTCTCGGAGATCTTCAGCGGCTGGTTCAGACCCGCGACAGTCAGATTCCCTCGATTGAAACCGACCCTGCCATTCCATCGGCCGGTGAACGGTCTTTTCCACTCCCATCTCGCCACCGCGGTTGCCTGTCCGTTCAGTTCCCAACCGCGATTCAGCCGGTGCCCAAGCGCTGCGGACAGCTTCAGAAAGTCTTCCACTTTGGAGATGTTGCCTTCGACGCTGACGCTTCCGGCCTGGGTGTTCAGATCCTGCGTGAGCGTCAAATCCGCGGCGTTGTCCATGGCCAGCGCCACCCGGCGCCTCTTCGGGGCCATCACATCGCGGATCTCGCCCCCAAGCGCAATACGCACCGGTCCAAACACCAGCATGTCTCGTTCGCGGCCTCCGCTCACGGGGCCGATTCGCAGCGGCTCGGCGGAGCCCGGCACTTTCACGATTCCGCCACTGCTCGAAAGGGCCGCCGATTCCACCTGGAGCGGCCAGCCGTTCAGGATCATCCCGCCCGTAAAATATTGTTCTGCCGTCACCCCATCCGCCACGTCCGAACGAAACGCACGATACCATGCCAATAAGTCGGACGCCTGGACGCCCATGGAATCCAACCGCAGTTCCGCCGACTTCGGGGCCTCACCGGTAAAACGGAACATCCCGCGCAAATTCGATCTCGGTCCTTCCACCGCAATTTGTTCCGCGACCAAACTCCCCGAGCCGGCGTTCCAACGGCCTTTCACGTTGATATTCAAACGCGGATTGTCCGCACGTTCGGCCAAGTCCCAGCGATGGATCTGCCGGGCACGCGCTTGCACGGAGAACGCCCAATCTCCCGGTTCATCTGCCACTGCGCTCCCGCTCCTCGCTGTTGCGTCCAGTGCGAATACCCCGCGTGCTCCATAATCCTGCCCGCTGAAAAGCCGGAAGACATCTGCCAACGATGCCTCGCTCCAATGCAAGGTTATTCCCGCCGGCTGCAGCCGCGCCGAGGTCCCTGCAATATCACCCCGCACGGTGATCGTTCCCGCTGATTGCAGCGAAACGCCACTGCGCCAGGGCTGCGCCTCCAATTGCAGTTGCCACCGCCCTGGCGACACCTGTTCCACGCTTCCCGAAACATTCGTGAAGGCAAACAGCTGCTTGTCTTCCTCGGTCTTGAAATTGATGCGGCCATCATCGAATTCAATTCTTTCGAGGTGATTCACGGGAGCAACCGGCGAGGGCGGCCCATACTCTCGCGGATTCTGTGCGGGATTGGACTTTGCCGGAGGCAGCCACCTCTCAAGGTTCCAGTTGCCTTCTGCATTCCGCACCAGAATCAGACTTGGCTTGCCAAGCGACATGGTCCCAAATTCGAAATGGCCACGGAGCAGGCCCATCCAGCGCAAGCCCGCGCCCATGCGTTCGGCGCGAAGAAAATATTCGTAGCCGAACGCGGGATCTTCGCCCACCGTCACGCTGTCGGCATTCAGTTGCGGACGCGGCAGAATCCGCACATCAAAACTGCCGACCTCCACGGGCCGCCCAAACGCTCTCTCCAGATGCGCAACCAGATAGGCATGGACACGGTGAGTGCGGACGAGAAACGACACGCCGATTTGCAAGGCGATCAGCAAGCCCACCATCGCCAGCGCCGGTTTCCACCACTTTCGCAGTGTGGTCATCTTGCTCGGAAGTTTCGCAGACTCACGCGGAAAAAGGTAGGGGCGAGCCTTGATCCTGAACGGAGCGACGAGCTTTGCTCCCCCTGTTTTCCTTGTGCCAACTTGGAGCCCTAATGGACGGTATGAAGCATTCGGCTCCAGCGCGTTCGCGACGGGAGATGCGCGAGCGTTTGAACGACGCCGGCCAATCGCGACCAGAAGGTGCTTTCCCCGCTGTAGTCACCGCTTTTCGCTTCCACCGACCAATAAATCAAAAAGGGCCGGCCCATGATGGCGTCACGATCGACGAATCCCCAGTAGCGGCTGTCGAGGCTGCGATCGCGATTGTCGCCCATCGCAAAGTATTTTCCAGGCGGTACGACGATTTCATCTCCGCGCGTGTACTGCCGCATTTCATGCGCCCATTCCGGCTGCATGGCAGAGGTGATCAACTGGCTGCGCGGCGGGGGAAAGTTGTAATTCAAAGGGTCGTAAGGGGCGCCCGAATCGTGCACCACGTAAGGCTCCGGAAGCGCTTTCCCGTTGATGTACAACGTCTGGTCGACCACCTTCACACGATCGCCAGGCAGACCGATGACCCGCTTCACGAAATGCTGGTGATCGGCGTAGGGATATTTGAAGACAATAATGTCGCCCCGTTGCAGTTGTCGGTAGGGCAGTAATTTTTCATACCAGGCGCCATTTCCCCCGAAAATGAACTTGTTCACCAGCAGGTGGTCGCCGATCAGCAGCGTGCTTTCCATCGAAGCCGAGGGAATCTTGAAGGCCTGCACGACAAAGCTCGTCCCGAACAGCGCCAGAATCACCGTGACCAGCAGAGATTCAAGGTATTCGGAAATCGTCGTCTGGTGCGCAGGGTGCTCCTGTTTTTTTTCCTGCGCCTGTTCCTCGACCTGGGTTTGTGTCTCTTCCGGCATTCCGTCTCAGCCTTCCGTTTCCATGTGCTCAAGTTGTGCCAGCGCGCTCCGAGCGGCGCGTTGCTCCGCCTCTTTCTTCGTGCTGCCCTTGCCCGTGGCCATACACTCTCCGTCGACCCACACTTCAATCCAAAAAACTTTCTGATGGTCCGGTCCGCTCTCTCCCGCCAGGCGATATTCCGCGGGAGGCCGGCCTCGTCCCTGCAGGAATTCCTGCAATGCTGATTTGCGATCGGACTCCGCGATGCGCTCACCGCGCTCCTCGAGCGCTTGCTCAAACAAAACGCGCCGCAAGATTTCGCGCGCGGCACCGAGTCCGGTATCAAGATAAATCGCGGCGACCACTGCTTCGAAGGCGTCGGCCAGCAGCGTCTGCTTTTCCCTCCCGCCGGTTTTCTCTTCTCCCCGCCCCAGCCGCAGATGTTCCCCCAGCCGCAGCCGCCTGGCGGCCGCTTCTAGGGAGCCCGCGTTCACGATCCTCGCGCGGCTCTTGGAAAGCTGCCCCTCACTCCACTCCGGAAAATTCGCCAGGAGATATTCGCTCGCCAGCAGCTCCAAGACTGCGTCCCCTAGGAATTCGAGCCGCTCATTGTCCCGGGGAAGCAAAGGGTTGTCGGCCAGTTCCGCGCCTGCTGCGCGCAACTCAGGCACCGCCGAACTGTGTGTCAGCGCCCTCTCGAGGAGTTCTCTTGCCGAAAACTTGTACCCGAGACGCTCCTCCAACGCGATGTCGTCGATCCGGACGGTCTCTTCCATAGTCCTGGTGCGGCGGCCTGGCTCACTTCGGCGCGCTCAGTTGCGTCGCGCCAAGCTTCTTCGCTTCTTCCGCCAGAGTCTTGCATGTCCC
>QHYF01000227.1 GCA_003224075.1 Acidobacteriota bacterium | reverse complement strand
TCATCAAAGTGCGAGGCCTTCTGATTGGCCATGCCCAGCAGATAGAAATTGACCGGGTCGGGACTCGGATCGAGTTTCACGGACTGCTCGAGTTCCGGGATTGCTTCGGCAAACTTTCCTCGCCGCACATATACCAATCCCAGCCCGCTGTGCGCTGAAGCCAGCGTCTGGTTCTTTGCTTTGTCAAAAGCTTCATCCGTCAAATTGGG
>QHYF01000247.1 GCA_003224075.1 Acidobacteriota bacterium | reverse complement strand
GGCGTTGCGCTGGAGGAGACCGACGCAAAAAATCACGGCTCCAAGCATTAAACAGAAAAGAGCGACCAAATACATGACGTTGGAGGGAGGAGGAGCCTTGGCTGCCGTCAACCGCGCAATGAGAAATGCCATTCCAAGGAGCGCGAGGAACGCGGCAATCGCAATATGCCCCAGCATTACGATCCAATGCAGCTTGGTCTGGTACCGCACCGATTCGCCAGGGATGAGATGCTTTTCGACGTAGCTCAAAGCCGCTCCTCGGGAGTGCGAGATTATACTCGCATCCGGAAATGCTGCGGGGGATTATACCCGGAGGCGTTTGCCGCTCAAACGCAAGAGTGAATCAAGAAAGGAGGCTAGAAGCAAATTGGTAGCGCTAACGGGAATCGAACCCGTATTTTAGCCTTGAAAGGGCTACGTGCTAACCGTTGCACCATAGCGCCACCGCCACCGGGCGTGCGGAAACAGCTTTATTAGAATACGGGAAATCAACACACGCGACAAGCGGCCGGAAACACTCTCAACCCGCGCGATCCTGGAATTCTTCGTGCCAAGCCATCTGGATGGCTTCGAGCTTGGCTTCGTTGGAGGCTGCGGGGTCGCCGGAGAAGCCGGGAAGCTCGGTGATCCATTTGTGCATATCCGTGAAGCGGACGGTGAGCGGATCCGTGTCCGGAAATTTATCGGCCAGCGCGATGGCGATGTCTTCGAAATTGTCCCACGTGAAGGTTGGCGGCATGTCCACCCCAGAAAAGACTTAACACAGAGGGCACAGAGATCACAGAGAAAAGATGGCGGGATAAACCCGCCGCTACAACAGAATCAGTGATCGAGTTCCTTGGCGTAGTTTTTATTCCACTCGGGAATCTCGACGACGATGTCGGTGGTGCCGTCAGGAACGGTCTGGCAGCCAAGACGCGATTTCGGCGTGATGCCGGGGGCTTCGTCGAGCTCGTCGAATTCGGCGTCGGTGGCTTCATTGCAGGATTCCAGGCCTTCCTTCACGATGACGTGACACGTCGAGCAGGCGCAGACGCCGCCGCAGGCGTGGTCGAGGCCCATCTTGAAGCCCTCGGAAATATCGAGGATGCTGCCCGGGAGGCCGTTATGGCCGTACGGGATTTTTTCGGGGTCGACCTCGATCGTTTTGCCGCTCGGAAGAAACGTGACCTTGTATTTCTTTGTGGCGGGTTTGTATTTGACTTCTTCAATATATGGATTGGTGCCGCCCATGATTTATTCCCCCAAAAGATGGCGGCATAAAGCCGCCGCTACAATTCGTGAAGCTCAGTCCGCCTGCGGCGGATCACGCCGCGATTTATGGCAGCCGGCATAGGCTCCCTACCGGCCGGGACAAGTTCCGCCTGCGCTACTGAAAACCTTCAGACTTCGGCGAGCTTGCGGCCTTCCAGGGCCGTCGAAACCGCCGAATTCATGAGCAATTCCGCAAGGTGCTCGGTCGCGCGATTCAGCTCGTCGATGCGCTTGCGGATGAGCTTGTAATCCTTGCCCGCCACGGATTCCTTCAAGGCAGCGACGCTGGCGTCGATCCCGGCGCGCTCTTCGGCTGACAAACCTGCGGCCTGCGGACTTGCCAGAGCTTTCGCGGTCGCCGTCAGAATCGATTCGGCTTCGGTGCGCGCTTCGATCACCTGGCGCTCGGCGAAATCCTGTTCGGCGTATTCGATGGATTCCTCCAGCATGCGCTCGATCTCGGAGTCGTTAATGCCATAGCTCGGCTGGACCTCGATCGAATGCTGATCGCCGGTACGGAGATCCTTCGCTGCGACTTGCAGGATGCCGTTGGCGTCGATCAAGAATTTCACTTCGATGCGCGGCAGGCCGGCGGGCGCGGGCGGCACACGCAAATTGAAGCGAGCCAGCGAGCGGCAATCTTTTGCGAGTTCGCGCTCGCCCTGAAGCACGTGAATGTCGATGCCGGTCTGATTGTCTACGCCAGTCGTGTAAAGCTCCTGGGCGCTCGCGGGAATCGTGGAATTGCGCGGAATGATTTTTGCAACGGCGCCGCCGTAGGTCTCGATGCCCAGCGAAAGCGGCGTGACGTCGAGGAGCAGCACCCTCTTCACGCCGCGATCAAGAATATTGGCCTGGACAGCTGCGCCGAGCGCGACGACTTCATCGGGGTTCAGCTCGGTGTGTGGCTTGCGGCCGAAAAATTCCTGCACAGTGCGCCGAACGAGCGGCGTGCGCGTGGCGCCACCGACGAGCACGACTTCCTCGATATCCGCGGGCTTGAGCCGCGCGTCGGCAAGCGCTTGCTTGACAGGGCCCACGGTGCGGTCGACAACAGGGTGAATCAGCGCTTCGAGCGCCCCGCGCGTGAATTCGTGAACGAAAACTGTTCCGTTTGGCAGGCTAAACCGAAGCGTTGCAGTTTCAGATTCGGAAAGCTGGTGTTTCACGGTGATCAGCGCTTTTCGAAGTTCCTGGGCCAGTTCGCCATGGGGCGAAAAATCGATCTCGTCGTGCTGGAGAACCAACTCGTGAATGAAAGATTGGAGCAGATTGTCAATGTCGTCGCCGCCGAGATGCGTGTCGCCGTTGGTCGAGAGCACCTGATAAATGTCGCCATCGCTCGTGGAAATGAGCTTGAGGACGGAGATGTCGAAAGTGCCTCCGCCAAGATCGTAGACCGCGACGCGGCCACGCTGCTTTTCGTGCAAGCCGTAGGCCAGAGCCGCGGCAGTCGGCTCGTTGACGAGGCGGAGAACTTCGAGGCCGACGATCCTTCCGGCGTCCTTCGTGGCCTGGCGCTGCGCGTCGTTGAAATAAGCGGGCACGGTGATGACCACGCGATCCACGGTTTCGCCAAAATAAGCTTCGGCCCAATTTTTCAACTCGCGAAGGATAAACGCGGAGATTTCCGGTGGCGTAAAAACCTTCTCGCCGAGCCTCACGCGGATGACGTTCTTGCTTGAAGGGTCGATACGAAACGGGAAAAGTTTCAATTCGTCCTGAATATCTGCGGGCCCGCGGCCCATCAGGCGTTTGACCGAATAGATGGTGCGCTCGGGCTGTGTGAGCAGGCGGCGGCGCGCGGGTTCGCCAACGATGACGCAACCATCAGGATCGAGGCTGACGATCGACGGACAGAGAGTCGAACCATAGGGACCCGGGATACACTTCGGCTGGCCCGTCTGCGCATCCGTGTACGCGACGAGGCTGTTGGTTGTCCCCAGATCGATGCCTACAATGCGTGCCATGTTTCCTTTGTAGCCTAGAAAATCCCGCGGCCTAAAGACCGCGGCTACAGCAACTCCTTCTGGACGTTGGTAACCAGATTCCGGATGTAGGAACGGCGATTCAGCAAATCGTTGAGACGCGCCATGGTCTTTTTGCGCGTGGCGGCGTCTCCTTCCAAGGCAGCGTCCCATTCCTTCGCGGCACTCTGAAGCTGCGCATCGACTTCGCCGAGCTTCTCCTGAAAGTGTTTCTCTGCGGATTCGAGGCGCGATTTCAGCGCCGCAAGATCGCCTCCCGAGGCCTTCGCCTCGCGCAGTTCGTCCAGCGATTCATTCAGCTCGAACACTTCTTCGAGCAACTCCGGCGGCGCCTGCTGCTTGTGTTCGCCTTCTTTGCGCGTGCCTTCGATGCCGAGGAGATATTCGACGCGGGCGACAGGATCGCGCAGCGTGCGATACGCGTCGTTCAGTTCCGAGCTGCGCTTCAGGGAGAGCTCGCGCTCCTGTTCGCTTGCGTTCACGAAATTGTCGGGATGCAACTTCCAGCTCAGTTGCAAGAATCTTTGCTCCAGGCCGGACATCTCAATCCACAGCTTGCGCGGCATTTCAAAGAGCGCGAAGTAATCCACCGCCTGCGGCGATTGCAGCAGCTTGCCGCAGCTCGGGCAGAAGTGCGTGCCGACCGTGCGCTCGTGGCAGTTCCAGCAGACGAGCGGCGGATTCGTGGATGTGGAGGCTGTACTCATAAATTGTTTTTCAAAATCTCCAAAAGGCACAAAAAAAGTGGCTGGCGGGTGCGGCTGCCAACCACTTGTCAAGCTCGCCTGTTGGTCTCCCCCGCCGGAACGAAGTCAAAAGCGAAGAGCACAGATTCAAATCAGTGCTACTAGGCTGTAAAGGAGCTGCCGCAGCCGCAGTTCCGCTCCGCATTGGGATTCTGAAAGACGAATCCCTGGTGCATGAGCGTCTCTTCGTACTCGAGCGTCGTGCCGTTCAGGTACAGAAAACTCTTCGGGTCGACGAAAATGCGCGCGCCGTGCTCTTGGAAAATCTTGTCGCGATCGCGCGCCTGCGTGTCAAGCCGCATGGCGTAAGACAAACCAGAGCAACCGCCGCCCTGCACGCCAACGCGCAGACCACCGTGCTCGGGCGAGACGCCTTCCTTTTCTAGCAGCGCGCGGATTTGCCGCGCAGCACGCTCGGTCAGGTGGATCTTTGCGACGTTCGGGCTAACGACATCTGTTGCCATGCTCTACGACTCCGTACTCAAGTCCCAGCGGGCCGTGCCGGGTGCCGAGTAATGGCGCAGCACTTGTGCTGAGGGCAGCCGAACCATGCTGCGCAGCCGCTACGCGGTGCAACCAATTGCGCCCGCATAGCAGGCTTAGTGCGAGGCCCTCTCGGAGGCCGCAACTTCGACGCCGTTCTTCTTCTTCCAGTCGCCGATGGCGGCCTTGATGGCGTCTTCAGCGAGCACGGAACAGTGAATCTTCACCGGCGGAAGCGAAAGCTCGCGCACGATGTCCGTGTTCTTGATCGAAAGCGCCTCATCGACCGTCTTGCCCTTCACCCACTCGGTGGCGAGCGAGGAGCTGGCGATGGCCGAGCCGCAGCCGAAGGTCTTGAACTTGGCTTCTTC
>QHYF01000246.1 GCA_003224075.1 Acidobacteriota bacterium | reverse complement strand
CACCACCAGGTTAGTTCTGGTTGCGAGATTGTTCAACCGCCGTCTCGCTCGGGCGCCGCACGCCTGGCTTCACGGGCAGATTGACGGTCACGCTGTTCATGCTCTGCAGGTAGCTGACAACACCTTGATACAGCCCTTCGGCTACTTTCTGCCTCTGCTCGGGCTTCTTCAACAACTGCTCGTCCGCCGGATTGCTCAGGAACGAAATCTCCGTCAGGATCGAAGGCATGTCCGCGCCGATGAGCACAACGAACGGCGCTTTCCGCACGCCGCGGTTCCTCACGGTCCTGCTGGACTTCTGAATCCGCTTCGACAGGGAGTCCTGAATATCCTCGGCAAGCTCTTTCGATTCGTCGATCTTTTCCGTTCGCGCGATTCTCTTCACCAGGTCCTGCAAGTCGTGAACGCCTTCCTGCGCCGTGGCGTTTTCGCGTGCCGCCACTTCCATCGCCTCCGCCGAGCCCTTCAGATTCAAGTAATACGTCTCGATGCCCCGCGCGGCGTGGTCCCTGCTCGAATTCGCATGAATCGAAATAAACAAATCGGCCTTGGCCTGGTTCGCGATGCTCGTCCGTTCCTCCAGCGGAACGAAGGTGTCGTCCGAACGCGTATACACCACATCCGCGCCGGGCAGCCGTTGCTCGATGATCTTGCCGAGCCGCAGCGCCACATCCAGGCACAAATCTTTCTCCATCAAGCCGGTTGCCCCAATCGTTCCCGTGTCGTGTCCGCCATGACCCGGGTCGATGACAATCCTCCCGATCTTCAGTCCCAGCGTCCGCGTCAGCGTGGCCTGGCCGTCGCGCGTCGGCTGTGGCGCGCTCGTCGGCTGAATCAATTCGGGCCTGGCGCTCGCCGAAGCCGTCTTCGCCGATTTCGGGTTTCCTTTTTTCGCGCTCGGCAGGGAATTGCGCGCAGCCGCGGACGGACTGCCGCCCGCGCCTGCACCGTTCATCGTGGCGCTGATGGCTCCCTTTCCATTCGCCGCCGGCTGGTCGGAGGACGAAGACGATTCTACGGGCGGATTCTTTGAAGCGGCGCTCTGAACCGGCCCTGTTTCGCGGTTCGCCGTTGTTGCATTCTCATTCGAGTCTTCGCCCGCCGCCTGCCGTCCGGGCTTCGCTTTGGCCGTGCGCACCGGCGCCGTTGGCGCGGAATTTCCGTAGAGATCGATCAATAGTTGCGGCGGGTTGCCGGTCAGGGAAGCGGTGTAATCCTTCACTCCGTTCACGTCCAGCACCACGCGCACCACGCCCGCTTGATTCTGGGCCACGCGCACAGCGGTCAGCAGACCGCCATCAATGTGGATACTCGTGCGAGCCGCTTCCGGCGTCAACCGCGCCGCCTGCAAATCGAAAAAGATTCGGTCGGGATTCGCGATGCGCTTGGAAGTGAACTGCACGCTGTCTTCGAGATCGATCGTCACCCGCGTCGTTTCTCCGTTCGCAGCGGCGCGAATCCGGCGCACCCGCGGCGCTTCCGCTGTGTCCGCGCGGCTAACGGCCTTGCCGCCGGAATGAGCCGGTGCGCTCGCTCGCGGGTCCTCCGCAGGCGGCGCATCTGTCGCCACGGTTTTTGATTGCGGCCCAGTCATCGGCAATGGCGCGTCGCTGTTCTGCAGCAGCGCCAATTCCGCCAGAGCTTCTTGCACTTCACGCTTTCTCGGTGAGCGCGGATAGCGCTTCAGGAAATCTTCGTAAGTCTTGCTGGCCAGCGCGCTATCTCCCAGTTGATCGCGCTGCAGCTTCGCAATTCGCAAGATCGCATCTTGGCAATACAAGCTCTTCGGATATTCATGCACCAGGAACTGATACGAATCGACGGCCAACTGATAGTAGCGCCGCCCAAAGCGGTCGCCCATTTCGGTGTAAAGTTCGGCAACGGCGAGCAGGGAATCGGGAACTTCGGTGGCCCGCGGCGTGATCATCGCAACGCGCCGATAGCTCATTACAACCTGCTTGTAATCCGCGAGCGTGCGCTTGTCGGCGGGCTTGCTGTTCAGCCCCGCGCGCTGCTCTTCGGCTTTTGCAAATTGCGCCGAAGCAGACTGCCGCTTCACCGAAGCCGTGGCATCGGCGCTTTCCGCGTGCGCTTTCCCAGGAGAAACAGCGGCAACAGCCAGCGCAAAAACCAGCGAAGCGCCGGCGAACATCTTCAAGAAAATCTTTCGGCCCTGCAACATCCCTCTACATCCCCCAAAACGCGCCGCTGCAGGCTGGCATTCGCGCAAACAAAAAATCAAACTTCTCGCGCTTCAAACTGCGCGCCCGCGAGAACCCAAGACCAGAGGCCGCTTCAAAACCTTCTTTCGGCCACTTCCACCCATCGATTCTAGAGGGCTTGAACGCGGTTTTGAAACGAGTTCTTGCAACCAGCGACGAATCACTAACTGTTGCCTACTTCTAGTCGTTGGTGAAGATGGTGCGGCCGTCCGAAGTAAGGTCTTTGTGGATGGCGTGAGGATTGACGAACGCGTCCGCAAGACGACCCGAGCCCGGCCGGAAATAGGCATCCTGTACTTTTTGTACGTAACTCCGCGTTTCTCGAAACGCGGGGACGCCGTGCGCCCGATCCACCGCCCCCTCTCCCGCATTGTATGCCGCCAGGGCCAGGTCGAGGTTGCCGTTGTAGCGTTCCAGCAACGTCTTGAGATATTTAACCCCGGCGTCGACATTCTGTTGCGGGTTGAACACGTCATACGCTCCATTCAACTGCATTAATCCCCCGGCGCCCTTGTGCGAATACGCCTTCGGATTCCAGTTCGATTCCGTCTGGATCACCGCGCGGACGAGAGCTGGGTCCACGTGGTGACGGTCCGCCGCCTCTCGAACCAGTTTTTCCGTACCGTCCCGGTCCATGTTCATGGCCGGACGATTGCGTCCTGTAAGAGAAGATTCAGCGGGCAGGTAGATGGTTGTGCGCGGCTTTGCGGCGATGAGCTTGGCCGTCAACTGCGGTTCGGAGTTGATGAACATCCGCTGTCCCGTATCGTCAACGACCTTCGCGATTTGTGCGCTGGCGCCCGGCGCGAAAGCAGTCGCGCAGAAAGCCAGCGTCGCGAGAAGGAGCCCTGCCGTGTATACCGTTCGTTTACGCATTATGCCCTTGGGGAAGGCACACAACAATTTTGGACTCAGCCTCATGGCAGACAGTGTTCGGCATGGCCGCGTTGCGGTCAATGCCACTTCCGTACTAGGGGTCATCACCCGGAGGTCATCCCTGGGGAAGATCGCCGAGTGATTTTGGTTCGTCTTGCTTACCCGCGCCTGCTGGAAGCGTACTGTCTCCCTTCAGACACGGTTCTGGCGCTGGACGGGATTATAGCAATGATTCGATTAGGGATGGGACGCTCTGCAAGGCCATTTTTAGGCCAGCTGTGTCTTTTCCGCCAGCCTCGGCCAAATCGGGCCTGCCACCCCCGGAACCGCCGACCTGTTTCGCCAGCGCCTGTATCAGCTTGCCAGCATGGACTTTAGAGGTGAGGTCCTTGGTCACACCGGCGATCAGGGCCACCTTTCCATTTTCCGGCATGCCCAAGGCGACGACTCCGGAGCCCAGTTTTTGGCGAAGGCTGTCCACAAGCTGCCTAAGTCCTTCGCGGTCAACATTTTGCACTTCGGCCGCGATCACCTTGACCCCTTTGACGGTTTGCACGCGGGAGGCGAGCTCATCGAGCTGATCTAGCGCCCCCTTCCGTTTTTGGGCCTCCAGTTGCCTCCCCAACTGCTTCGCCGTCTGGGACAGCTTCTCGACCTGGGCCAGAACCGCGTCCTCTCCGACATTGAGTTGGCTGGCAAGCTGGCGCAGGATTTGCGCATGCTGCTGGTAATGCTCCAGCGCGCCGATGCCAGTGACGGCCTCGACCCGGCGGACGCCGGCGGCCACCGACTCTTCGCTGACAATCTTCAGCACCCCGATGTCCCCGACGCGCTGTACGTGCGTGCCGCCACAAAGCTCCTTGCTATAGAAACCGCGAGCGGCGCGGGGATCGGGAATGGTCACAACGCGGACGTTGTGCTCGGGATATTTGTCGCCGAAGAAGGCCAGCGCGCCGGAAGCAAGTGCCTCCTCAAGCGAAGTGACGTTGGTTTCGATCTCGGTGTTGAGACGGATTTCTTCGTTCACCTGCTGCTCGATGTCGCGCAATTCTTCCGCATCCACGTGCGCGAAGTGTGAGAAGTCAAAACGCAAGCGGTCGGGCGCGTTCAGCGACCCGGACTGCTTCACGTGCGTGCCGAGAATATTGCGCAGCGCCGCATGAACCAGATGCGTTCCCGTGTGATTGCGGATGATGCGCGCGCGCCGCTCGGCATCTGCCACCACGGCGACGCGGTCGCCCACGCGCAACGTTTCTTTTGTGATGACTTTGTGGGCGATCAGCCCTGCTACCGGATAAAACGCGCTTGTGACATCCGCGAGCTCTTGCGATTCCGAGTTGTCGTAGAACGCGCCAGTGTCGGCCACCTGCCCGCCCGACTCCGGGTAAATCACCGTGCGGTCGAGAACAACTTCGCCGGTCTCGCCTGCCTTCAACTCATTGACCAGGCCGCTTTTTGTGTCGGCGCGGCGAGCGCCGCCAGTAAGAATGATCGCTTCAATCCGGCAATCCTTTGCCCTTGTGCCCTGATAGAAGTCAGGCTCCGTCTTGAACGTTTCCGCCAGCTTCGCATACGCCGGATTGGCCGCCTCTTTTGCCCCGCCCTTCCACGACGCCCGCGCCCGCTTCCGCTGCTCCTCCATGGCCTCCTCAAATCCCGGCCAATCAACGATCACATTACGATCGCGCGTCGCGTCCTCAATGAAGTCTCGCGGAAGGCCAAATGTGTCATAGAGGAAGAAAGCATCTCGTCCAGATAACCGCGTAGTGGACTGCACACGGCCGGTTGCGGCCATTTCGTCCCTCTGTTTCTCGTTGAAAGAACGAACTAGCATTTGATCCAGCTTCCGAAGACCTTTCCCCGTGGTCCGAAGAAAGCGATCCTCCTCTGCCACAAGCACAACGGCTTTTGCTGGAAACGCTTCCAAGAGTTCTGGATAAGCCCCGGCCATTAACTCGCAGACTTTTTCGGCCATTGGACTTAAGAGAGTAAGGCGGTCTGGATTCAGATAGTTCGCATGCGAGAAGGCGCGCCTCAAAATCTTTCTAAGCACGTACCCGCGGCCTTCGTTCGACGGCTGTACTCGATCAGCCATAAGAAAGGTTGCTGCGCGAAAATGATCGGCAATCACGCGCAGGGAAGCGGCGCCGCCTTTGCCTTCTTCCAGTTTCTCTTCGCGAGCAAAATCGACGCCACACAATTCGGCGGCTCGTTTCCTGAGTGGCACAAAAAGATTGGTGTCGTAGTTGGAGATGACGCCTTGGAGGACAGCGGCGGTACGTTCGAGGCCCATGCCGGTATCCACGCAAGGCTTTGGCAGAGGAGTGAGTTTGCCCTTTTCATCGCGGTTGAACTGCATGAAAACGAGGTTCCAGATTTCGACGAAGCGGCCGCAGTCGCAAGGAAACTTGCACTCGGGCGCAGTAAGACCGTGGCCGAGATCGGAAGCGGCGGGGCCCATATCGTAATGAATCTCGCTGCAAGGGCCGCATGGGCCGGTATCGCCCATCGCCCAGAAATTTTCCTTCGGTCCTGGGATGAGGGCGATACGCTCCGGCGGAATTTCGAGGTTTCCCCAATGCATTAGGGACTCGTGGTCGCCCTCTACGACTTGGCCGGGAGATATCTCTGATTGTTCAAAGACGGTTACGTAGAGCTTGTTTTTGTCGATGGCGAACCATTCGGGCGAAGTGACCAGTTCCCAAGCGTAGGCAATCGCTTCCTTCTTGAAATAATCGCCGAAGGAAAAGTTGCCGAGCATCTCGAAGAAGGTGTGGTGGCGCTTGGTGAAGCCGACATTTTCGAGGTCGTTGTGCTTGCCGCCCGCGCGCACACATTTCTGCGCGGAGGTCGCGCGGGTGTAATCGCGTTTTTCAAGGCCGAGGAACACGTCCTTGAACTGATTCATCCCGGCATTCGTGAACAGCAGCGTGGGGTCACCATGCGGCACGAGCGAAGAACTGCGCACGATCTTGTGCCCTTTCTGCTCAAAAAATTTGAGGAAAGCCGAACGGATGTCGTTGCCGCTCCAAGATTTGGCGTTTTCCCGTGCGCCCCTTACCGGGGGCGGTTTCTCTTTGCCGGTCACACTGGCCTCATTGGATGGTCGGGGCGAATGCATGGATTATCTCAGAGCCTCACTGTAGCAGCAATTGCGGCACGGTGGACATGGGGCGGAATTTTCGGAGGCGCCGCCCGGCGACACCAATCAAGCTCGTCACTCTGCCCGCTAATCTTTTCTCCAGCCCTAACCTCTTCCCTGCTAATCACTTCCAAATTTACGTTCGCGAGCTTCCAGGTTTTCCTGAAATTATCCTGAAATTATCCTTGACGAAATATGCCACTCTGGTACAATACGATTCAGGTAGAATTGCGAAATTTGGACTGCGGCAGCCAGGCTGCCGCTTTTTCTGTTTTATGGCGGTCCACATCATCGCCTATTCACCCGATTGCACCTCTTTAGAATCAATGACTTACGAATTGCAAATTTTGCAACTCCTTTGTTTTGACATTCATACAAACTGCCGGGGGGGGTGTACCCCAACTGTACATTGTTTTCGGTGCCGACTTACCTCCAATTCAAGAAGGCTCCGTGTCGGAGCGGGGCTCAATTTCGGGGAGGTTTTGGCTGCGGGTCAAGGAGTGGAGTTCGCGGCGGATTATGTCGGCGGGGAAGCCGGCGCGAAGGAGGCTGTGGTAGATGGAGGCCATCTTCCTTTCGTCGATCTTTTTGCTTGTATGTTCGTTTGTATCGGGGCCGCGAAACGAGCGCAGCTTGCGCTCGATGCGCTGGCGGACGATGGCGGCTTCGTCGGTTTCCTGCGCAGCTTCTTCGAGCGCGGTTTCAATGTGGCGGTCGGGGACGCCGCGGGCCCGAAGATCGCGCGCAACACGAAATTTTCCCTGCTTGCGGGTTTCAGTGCGCTGCCGCGCGAACTGCTTCGCATAC
>QHYF01000226.1 GCA_003224075.1 Acidobacteriota bacterium | reverse complement strand
ATTGAGGCTTCGCCGGTGCCAGTGGGGACCGTGCCGGTGTATGAAGCGATTTCGCGGGTGCGGCGGCCGGAGGATTTGACGTTTCAGTTGATGCTGGAAGTCATCGAAGAGCAGGGCGAGCAGGGCGTGGATTACATGACGATTCACGCGGGGGTGATGCGGGAGCACGTGCCGTTTGTGCGGAAGCGCATCACGGGGATTGTAAGCCGCGGCGGCTCGCTGATGGCGCACTGGATGGAGCATCACAAGAAGCAGAATTTTTTGTATGAGCGGTTCGATGAGATTTGCAAGGTTTTCAAGAAGCACGACGTAAGCTTTTCGCTGGGTGACGGATTGCGGCCCGGGTGCATCGCGGACGCGAGCGACGAAGCGCAATTCGCGGAATTGAAGGTACTCGGCGAATTGACGAAAAAAGCCTGGGAGCACGACGTTCAAGTGATGATCGAAGGCCCGGGGCATATCCCGATGGACAAGATCAAGGAGCAGGTGGATCTGGAAATGGAATGGTGCCACGAGGCGCCGTTCTACACGCTGGGGCCGCTGGTGATCGACATCGCGCCCGGCTACGATCACATCACCAGCGCGATTGGAGCGGCGATGATCGGGTGGCACGGGGCTTCGATGCTGTGCTACGTCACGCCAAAGGAACATCTTGGATTGCCGAATCCGGAAGACGTGAAGCAGGGCGTGATCGCGTACAAGATTGCAGCGCACGCCGCCGACGTGGCGCGGCATCGCCCGGGGGCCCGGGACCGCGACGACGCGCTTAGCTATGCGCGGTTCTTGTTTGATTGGAACAAACAGTTCGAGCTTTCGCTCGATCCGGACACCGCGCGCGCGATGCACGATGAGAATTTGCCGGATGATTTTTACAAAGAGGCGAAGTTCTGCTCGATGTGCGGGCCGAAATTCTGCTCAATGAACATCACACAAATGGCAGAAGCGGAATCCGGCCAGGATCAGGCCGAACGCAAACAGAAATTCGTCGAGCTGCTGGCCAAGGTGCAGAATGCCTGACAAAGGAAGGGGCGCCATGGCCGGTCGCTCCGAGAGGTCCTAACGATGGGGCTTTTTGAAGTCACTGTGACACTCGCCAACCCGACTGCCCCGCAGCGGACCGAGATGCTTTCCCTGCTTGTGGACACTGGCGCGACGCTCTCGTGGATTCCGCGCAAGCTGCTCGAGAACCTCGGTGTAAAGCCGACGGCCAGGCTGGAGTTTCAGTTAGCCGATGGCCGGCTCCTTCAGCGGGATGCCGGCGCAGCCCTGTTCACGATTGACGGCAAAACCCTCACCATCCCGGTCGCGTTCGCCGAGCAGGGTGAGGAGTCCGTGCTGGGTGCCACAGCGTTGGAGGCCCTTGGCTTTGCTGTTGATCCCGTCGAAAAAAAGCTCATTCCCCGCAGTCTGCTCGCCTTGCAACGGACGGTCCCGAAGGGGTTATGATCCTTGGCGCGCCGGCGCTCGAAGTTCTGGGCTTCGTGGTGGACCCAGTGGCAAAGAAACTCATTCCGCGAAACCTGCTCGCTCTCAAAGCGGCGTAGGCGGCAGCGACAAGTCCGAACGCAGGCAAATTCTTCGAACTGTTGGCCGAGGCTGTGCGACTGGAACAAATGGGCTTTCCGCTGCGTATTGTTTTTAGGGGGGAGTTGGTGTGCTTGCCTTAGGCCGAATCAAGGCTGAGGGGGTGCGAAAATGTTTTTCCTGATTTTCTCGATCCTGCTGTACTTCTTGCCGGCGCTCATCGGGCGGCACAAGGCTGACGCGATGGGCATTTTCCTCGTGAACCTACTCTTCGGCTGGACGGTCATCGGCTGGGTGATTGCGCTGATTTGGGCATGCGCCGCTGAAAGGTACGTGCCAGTGCGGTTCGTACCAACTTTCGGCCGGTTCTGCTGCCAATGCGGCGTGCTGTCGCCTTATGGAGCGCATTTCTGTGCGGCGTGCGGTAGGGCGGTGTAATTGGCGGATTCCTCGGAAGCGCGAGCGACGAAACCACCAGCCGACCAGGCGCTGCGCGAAGAATTCAACCGATGGGCGGAGGCGGGGCGCGGCGAGGGGATGGAGCAGGACCACCTGCCGATCACGCTGCCGGTGCTGGAGAAAATGCGGCTGGCGCCGGCGGACAATGTGCTCGACGTTGGTTGCGGGGCAGGATGGCTGTCGAGGCGGCTGGCGAAGATGGTGCCCGAGGGCCGTGCGGTGGGAATGGACATCTCCGATGAGATGATCCACCATGCGCGGCGAAGCAGCGTGGACTTCGACAATTTGATGTTTATCAGGGGCGAGGTCGCCGAAATTCCCTGGCAGCCGAATTTTTTCTCACGCATGATTTCCGTCGAATCATCGTATTACTGGCCCGATCCGGCTGCCGGCCTCCGAGATATTTTTCGCGTGTTGAACGAGGGCGGGTCGGCGTGGATCCTCATCAACTACTACCGCGACAATCCGCACTGCCATCACTGGGGAAATCTGCTGGCGGTACCCACGCATCTTCTTTCCGCCGAGGAATGGGCCGAACTGTTCCGCGCGGCCGGTTTCAAGAACGTCGCGCACGAGCGCATCGTGGATGCGTCGCCGTCGCCGGAGGTTTACACGGGGCGGTGGTTCCGAGACGCGGAGCATCTTCGCGCGTTCAAGGCGGAGGGCGCCTTGCTGATTTCCGGTGTAAAGGGATGAGGCTGGTGGCCGCGCGGATTTAAGTGTGATATGAATGCGGAAATGGCCGTGATGGACGAGTGAAGGAATGACCGACCGTTCCGCAAACATGGCATTGATCGGCGCCGGACCCGTCGGTTTGGGAATGGCAAAGGCCCTCCTCGAACACGAGATTCCCTACGAAGAACTGGAAGCCGATGATGACCTGGGCGGAAACTGGTATCACGGCGTGTACGAGACCGTGCACATCATTTCGTCCCGGAAGACGACGGAATACGCCGACTATCCCATGCCGGAGCAGTATCCTGATTTTCCCAGCCGGCAGCAGATGCTGGAGTATCTGCGCGATTACGCGGAGAAATTCGGGCTGCGGGAACACATCCAGTTCAATACGAAAGTGGTGATGGCGCTGCCACTGGCGGATGGGAAGTGGGAACTGGAGCTGGCGACGGGCGAGAAGCGCGTTTACAAGGGATTGATCGTTTGCAACGGACATCATTGGCACAAGCGTTTTCCGAATTATCCGGGGAAGTTCGAGGGCGAGTTTATTCATTCGAAGGATTACCGGAGTCCAGCGCAGGTGGCCGGCAAGCGCGTGCTGGTGATCGGCGGAGGGAATTCCGCGTGCGACATTGCGGCGGAAGCAGCGCGCGCGGGCAAGATCGCGCGCATGAGCGTGCGCCGAGGGTACTGGTTTTTGCCAAAAACTTTTTTCGGGATTCCTTCGGCGGAGATGATGAAGCCGTGGTTTCCGGTGTGGGCGCAGCGGCTGATGATGCGAATGCTGGTGCGCATTACGGTGGGAAAATACAGCCAGTACGGTTTTCCGGAGCCGGACCACAAGATTTTTGAAGCGCATCCGACGATCAACAGCGAGCTGCTCTATTACGTGAAACA
>QHYF01000225.1 GCA_003224075.1 Acidobacteriota bacterium | reverse complement strand
CATTGTTCTCATTCTGGCGATCGCGGGAATCGTATTTGGAGTTGCCAAAACGCGGGGCGGAGAAACGCAGAGCGGAGATTGGACGATCCGGCGCTCTGATGCTCAGGGGAAGGTCGAGTTTTCGCTGATGGATTCCCGCGGCGGGCATCACTTCCACTACAGTTCGGACTGGCCCGCGAGCGAGTTTTCTGGTTTGGATTTCGCGAAGCCCGGACGACAGGAAGTTCATTTCACGATCGCGCGCGACGCGGGAAAATTCGAATGCGAAGGGTTTCTTCACGACGGCGAAGGCGCCGGTCTCTTCCATTTCCTACCGGACGCAAAGTATCCGCAAGAGATGAAGTCGCTGGGATTTGAAAAAATAGACGGCGACAAGCAATTTGCGATGGCCATCCACGATGTCAGCTTGAAGTTCGCCAGAGAGATAAAAAACGAGAATTTGCAAGGACTGGACACGGACACGCTTATCGCTTTTCGGATTCACGGTGTGAGCCCGGAGTTCATCGCCGGCATTCGTTCGGCGGGTTTGAGCGCCTTCGATAGTGACAAGCTCATTGCCTTCCGCATCCATGGAGTGTCCCCGGAGTTCGTTTCGGGGATTCGCTCGGCGGGTCTGAACATTTCTGACAGCGACAAACTGATCGCTTTCCGCATTCACGGCGTGACACCGGAAATGATTCACACCCTCCGCCAGACGGGCTATGAGCCGGACGCGGACAAACTCATCGCCATGAGGATTCATGGAGCGACCCCGGAGTGGGTGGAGCAATTGGAAAAATGCGGGTACGAGCACGTGGATCTCGATAAGCTGATCGCGTTCCGCATTCATGGCGTCTCGCCGGAGTTCATCGGGCAGCTCCAGAAGCTGGGATACGCTCATCCGGAGCCCGATCAACTGATCGCCATGCGGATTCATGGAGTGACACCGGATTTCATCACCGGGCTGAAGTCGCGTGGAATGAAAAACCTAACCGTCGATCAACTTGTCAGCCTTCGCATACACGGAATTGATTAATCTTTCCGGCCGTTTTGAGAGAAGTGGGGAATCCGCATGGCGATAATCAATCGGAATCCCTGCGGGTGCTAAGAAGAGCAAAGCTCACACGCAAGAAGTAAGCAGAAATGCAGGAACCGGACCGAGGATGACTACGGCTTCGGAGGGGTGGCCGCAGAATCGTCCTGCACGGGCGGCAATGCGGCCAGACGCGCTTTCAAGCGGTCCAACTCCTCCTGCTTGTCGCTCTCCTGTTGTTTCAGCGCATCCAGCTTGGCCTTGCCGGCGGTGTCGTGAACGTAGTCAGGGTTGGAGAAGTAAGTATCCTGTTCCAAAGTCCGTTCACGGTGAAGAAGATCAAGGTCGGTCAGGGCTTCCTTGATTTGCGCTTTTAATGCGGCGCGCTCCTTCGCAACCTTTTCGTCCTCTGAGGCCTTCTTAGGGCCTTCCGCGGCGGGCGCGACCTGCGGGCTACCAGCGGGCTTGGCCTGCGTTTCCGGGGAGCCCGGCATCCTTAGCTGCCTAGCAGCGGCGCTTTGCACATCCCCTTCCTTTACATTCAGATTTTCGTCGGTGATGACTTTTGCTGGCTTATCAGAGTTCTTCTTCTGCGCGCGTGCTCGCCGGGCGGCTTCAGCAACGGACGGGGAATCCTGCGACTGAGCGGGGGCCGCCGTTGGGAGCATCGCGAAAGCCAGGACAACCGGAAGGGCCAAGCGCAATGTGGTGCGGCGCATCATGACGCTACTCCTCTTGAAAAGGCGAGCTGGATCAAATTCCAAGATACGCTGGCAGGGCGCGAATGACAATCCCAAGCATAGGAAGGATGCCAATCAGACAACGCGACTCACGGAACTAATGGTTCGCAGCAGATATACTCGGTCGAGGAATGCGACAATTGCAGGGCAAGACGGTGCAGGGAGAATCATGTTAAGGCCACAGATGACAGTGCCCCTTGTTCTGGTGACGATGCTGGGTACGAGCAACCTTTGCGGGCAGGAGCCGGCCGGACCACAACGCGCACCATCGGCTGACTCAGTCACTCCGGCTGGAAAGAATCAAACGAAAGAGCTGATGCGGGAGCATCGCTTCTGGGACAAGAAGAACGATTGGTGGTTTGCAGGCGTTGGCGCGGCGCGGACCCTGGATTATTTCTCGACGCTGAACATGAGAAGGCGCGGCAGACAGGAAATCCTGCTCACGAATGATGCCGTGGACAATCACGCGGCGTTTGCGGCGATCGAAGCCGCGGGGACGGGAGTTTCCATCGGGGCTTCGTATTTATTTCATCGCCACGGGCATCATAAACTGGAGCGCTGGACATCCATTGTTCACATCGGGCTGGCGACGGCGGGCTCGGTGCGAAATTACAGTTTGAAGACGGCCCATCCCAAGACCGCGCCATAGCCAAAAGCACGTGGAAGAGGAAGGGGCGTATCTCAATTCGACCGAAGATGAAGAGCCCGTCTATTGTGTGTGGCGGGAAGAGGTGTGTTTGCGCGCAAAAGTGGCGACTTTGCTGCGATTTCCACAAACGGCCATGGAGCACCAGCGGCGGCGATGCGTGCGTGACTTGTCATAAAAAAAGAGACCACAGTGCGGATTGGCGCAGAGCCGAAGGGGCGCACGGGCGCCCTCCGCGATGATCTCCGCGCCAGAGCGCGCTACTGCGGCAAGCAACCAATCGAGGCCCCCTTCCCGTGCGATGAATTCCAATTCCCAAACTCCTTCTTGAGAGACAAGTTCATCGTGTCCTTCCGTGATGCGCAGGATTTCATTAATGGGCTCGACCCATTCACCGGCGATTCTTTGCTTTCGGAGCATCGCGGCGAACGCCCTGCGCGAGGCTGAACCGACCCGCCGGGCTTTGGAAAGTAATGCTTCCGCGGCCTGGACATCAGATTGAGGCAGGCCAAGAAGCTGGGCTCCGCGTTCAGCGGAGACAATGCGCGCGGTCTCCAGGAAGAGAATGAGCCTCTCCCATGTCAGTTCTTCATTTGATGGAGTCACGTTTACGAAATCGACGGAGAGGCGCCCGCCAAGGGGTTGATGGGGTGCGGTGCGAGAAGACAACTGGATACCCTCCGGTGAGGATCTGAGAGTAGGACCAACCGGTGGCAATAACCAGTAAACGCTATCACAACGGTTATCGGAGGCAAAGTACTGTTCCGGCAGAAGCGACGGTAACTTTTTCTTGCGCCTCGGATCAGATACGATGGCGGGAGGTGACGGCTCCTATGAAGCGTCTATTGGCGGGTTCGATTCTGGTTCTTCTTTACCTTTCTGCAACCATGGCATTGATTCGGTCACGCGCCGTACAGGAGTCCCCGAATCTCCCTGTGCCGGCTCGCTCACCGGTGGTCGTCGAGCTGTTTACGTCCGAAGGCTGTTCGAGCTGTCCACCGGCGGATGCCCTGCTGGCGCGGCTTGCTGAGCAAAAGTTCGGTGAGAATGTACAGGTCATCGCCCTGGAGGAACATGTCGATTATTGGGATGAACAGGGTTGGGCTGACCCATTTTCTTCGCGGGACTGGACCTCCCGGCAGTACGTCTATGCGGGGGCACTAGGAAACGGCAATCCGTACACGCCCCAGATGGTTGTGGACGGGAGAGTGGAGTTTGTGGGCAGCCACGGCCAGAAAGCGCTGAAGAGCATCCTGGAAGCAGCGGGCAAGGCAAAAGTTCCCGTGACCTTGGCGCAGGGCAACCCGAACAAAGCAGGCGCAGAAAACTTGTCTGTGACTGTGGGAGAGCTGGCAGGAACAACCAAGGGCGACGCCGCAGAAGTGTGGCTGGCCATCACCGAAACGGGCCTGCATTCCGCGGTGAAGCGTGGCGAAAATGCCGGCCAGGATCTGCACCACGGCGCCGTTGTGCGCACCATGCGCAAGATTGGCAATGCGAAGGCTGAAGGCGAGTCCTCATTCGCTGGCGACGTGAATGTTCCGCTTCGGGCAGAATGGAAGCGGGAGAATTTGCGGGCCGCTGTCTTCGTGCAAGAAAAGAAGAGCCGGCGAATTCTCGGGGCGGCAGAGATCCGTATAGCACCCGGCCCGCGCGTCTGACGGAGACATGGGCGGGGCATGTTTTCTCGAGGTGATTGTTGGACTTCGAAACATTGCCGCATTCTTCTCCAACTCCCCCGTTTCAGGCGCCTCCTCCCGAAAGCCTCCTCACTAAAGTTTTTGTAAACGAAAGAGGATTGCGGGCGGGCTGGCGTCTGTTGGTCTACGCGGCTTTCGTTGCGGGGCTCGGATTCGGAGGTAGCATTGTCCTGCAGCATTTCGTTCGACCCACACGCGGTGTTTTCTCTCCCGGGTATTTGTATGCACAGGAGGTGTTCAGTTTCATCGTGGTATTCGCCGCGGCACTGATCATGGCGCGGATCGAGCGGCGTCCCCCCGGCGTTTACGGCCTACCGCTGAGAGGCGCGTTCGGAAAATTATTCTGGCAGGGCTGCCTCGTTGGCCTCATCGAAGTGTCGGCGTTGGTGGGTTTGATTGCGGCCTTTGGCGGATATTCCTTTGGGAGTCTGGCGGTGCATGGCAGAGAGCTATGGCGCTGGG
>QHYF01000224.1 GCA_003224075.1 Acidobacteriota bacterium | reverse complement strand
GCCTTCAACCACGAATTGCGGGGCGTCCGTTCGTTCCCCGAGAAGACGGACCGCGAATCCGGCCAACCGGCTGGCTTCCGTCACAGTCGCCGGATGTTGCGGCTTTTCATCCGCGGTGACAACGATCTTGTCGGAAATCATCTTCCCGAGCATCTCTTGTAACGGCCGATTGCCGTCCAGGGTAGAAAGATCCAAGCGAACCGGCTGAACTTTCTCTACGCGCAAGGTCGCCAGGAATCTCTGCGCCAGGCTGCGTCCGGCAGGAAAAGCCAGGCTGCAGAGAATGAACACAACAGCCACTCCCGTCACCCAGGCGGGGTGCCAGCGTCTTGCAAAGAGCCGCGTGAGGAACGGCATGCGCTTTTCTCCGGCGCCGTGCTGCGCTTTGAAGCGAGCCAGGGCCAGCCGCGGATCGGGCGCTTCCGGCGCAGCGTTATCGAGGGAAAGCAGACGTTCCTCAACTCGCCCGGCGACTGCGGCGATTTCCCGGAGGCGCTCCCGGCACTGCGGACAATTCGCGGCGTGATTTTCAACGTTCGAATGCTCGACGCGATCCAATTCACCGTCGCGATACGCGCGCAAAATACTTTCGGGCAAACAATTCATAAACCCTCCTCTCGACCATAGAGTTCCAGATAGCGTTGTTCGAATGCCGCCTCTGCACGATTCAAGAGCGTTCCTACGGACCCAGGCTCGACTCTTAAGCAGTCCGCCAACTCTTTGTAGGAATGGCCGCAGGCACGCAAGAGCAGTAACTGGGCTTGGGCAGGCTTCAGCTCCGCGAGGACGCGGCGGACACGTTGTTGTCTTTCCGCCCGTAATGCATGATCGAAGGCATTCCCGGCGTCCTGGTTCCTGATTTCGGCGCGGGCGGCGGCCTGCTCGTAGCTGGTCCTGCGAGCCGAAGAGCGCAGCGCATCGATCCCCAAATTCATCGCCGTGCGGTATAGCCAACCCGGCAAGTTGCCATCGGAATCCCGCGGAAACGGCCGGCGATAGAGTTTGAGGAATACTTCATTGGCCAAATCTTCAGCGCGGCCGCTGTCCCCCAGCATGCGCCGAAGAACCGCAGTGATGCGAGCGTAGTGCGCAAGGAAAAGATCCTCGAAGGCTTCGTGGGTCGAGCCGCTGGCGGTCACGTTTTGCTCGCGGGCTTTCGGCGTTGAGACAGTAAACTCTTGTACCACATCATGCAGCAAGGCCGGCCTCCCCATTCCTACTGGTAAAACGTCTGCGGAAGGGAAAATGTGACAGGACCTACTTGCGGCTCTCTCTGTTCCGCGTAGATTTCGTTTGAAAAAATATGTATTTTGAATACGCTACGCGCATCCCGGAGGTCATCCGATGGCTGATTCGCCACCCGTCTTGCCAGAGTCCCGACTTGGGAGCACTTTGCGCCGCGATTCCTGGTGGGTTGAAATCATTCCGGTCGTCGTAGTGCTTGGTGGTTTTGGCATTTACGCTACGCTGCGCGCTTTCGAAGGGACCTACTATTCCTGGGGGCCATACATTTCCCCATTTTACTCGCCGCTCATCGATCCTCAGCATCACTGGTGGCCTTTCTCTCCCGCGCTGCTCATTCTCCTCGGGCCTCTCGGCTTTCGCGCCACTTGCTACTACTACCGCAAAGCATATTACCGCGCGTTTTTTCTCGATCCTCCTGCGTGCGCCGTCGGTGAACCCGCGAATCGCAAGTATCGTGGCGAAACCGCGTTCCCGTTCATCCTCCAGAATGTTCACCGCTATTTCCTGTATCTCGCGGTTCTGTTCCTCATTTTTCTCTGGAAGGATGCCTTCCGCTCTTTCTTTTTTGATAGTCGCTTCGGAGTGGGTGTCGGTTCGATCGTCTTGACGCTGAACGTGGCCCTGCTCACCCTCTACACTTTCTCCTGCCACTCGCTGCGCCATCTCGCTGGCGGAAAGCTGGATTGCTTCTCTTGCGCGTCTTTCGGCCGCGCGCGCTTTTCCACCTGGCGTGGCGTATCCCTTTTGAACGAGCGCCACATGTTGTTCGCCTGGTCGAGTCTCATCTCCGTGGGTTTCGCCGACTTTTACGTGCGCATGGTGGCCTGCGGCGCGATCCATGACCTGAGGCTCTTGTGACCGCGAACTACGAAACCCGCGAACACGATGTTTTGATCATCGGCGCCGGTGGCGCGGGGTTGCGCGCGGCCCTCGAAGCTCTGGCGCAGGGCGCCTCGGTCGGCGTGGTTTGCAAATCGCTTCTCGGCAAGGCTCACACCGTCATGGCGGAGGGCGGCATCGCCGCAGCCATGGCTAACGTGGATCCCGCTGACAATTGGAAAACGCATTTTCGCGACACGATGCGCGGTGGAAAATTTCTCAACAACTGGCGCATGGCACAGCTCCACGCACAAGAAGCACCCGATCGCGTGCGCGAACTCGAGCAATGGGGCGCCCTCTTCGACCGCACCGAGGACGGCGCGATTTTGCAGCGCGCTTTTGGCGGCCACACTTTCAAACGCCTCTGCCACGTCGGCGACCGCACCGGCCTTGAAATGATCCGTACGCTTCAAGACCGCGGCGTCCACCAGGGCATCGACGTGTACATGGAGTGCACCGTCACTCGCCTTCTGACCGACGGTGGCCGCGTGGCCGGCGCCTTTGCTTACTGGCGCGAAACCGGCCGCCTCATTGTTTTCAAAGCGAAGTCCATTGTCATCGCCACCGGCGGCATCGGCAAAGCCTGGCGCGTCACTTCCAACTCCTGGGAGTACACCGGTGACGGCATGGCCCTCGCTTGCGAAGCCGGCGCCGAGCTTATGGACATGGAGTTCGTCCAGTTCCATCCCACCGGAATGGTCTGGCCGCCCGGCGTCCAGGGCATTCTTGTCACCGAAGCCGTCCGCGGTGAAGGCGGCATCCTGCGGAATAAAGTGGGCGAGCGCTTCATGGAAAGATACGACCCCAAGCGCATGGAACTCTCGACGCGCGATGTCGTCGCCCGCTCCATCTACACCGAAGTCAAAGAAGGCCGCGGCACCGAACACGGCGGCGCTTATCTCGACATCTCTCACAAGCCCGCTGAATACGTGAAGAAGAAGCTCCCCAGCATGTATCACCAGTTCAAGGAACTGGCCGACGTGGACATCACCAAAGGACCGATGGAAGTCGGCCCCACCTGCCACTACATGATGGGCGGCGTTCGCGTGGACGCCGAAACCGCCCAGTCCACCGTTCCGGGTCTTTTTGCCGCCGGCGAAGCCGCCGCCGGTCTGCACGGTTCGAATCGCCTTGGCGGCAACTCGCTCTCCGATCTGCTGGTCTTCGGCCGGCGCGCCGGACTCGCCGCCGCTGACCATGCCAAGCGCGTCGCCGCTCCATCCCTCGACAATGCACAAATCGAACAGGCCGAAAAGGAATTGCTCGCGCCGTTTTCCAACACAGGCACCGAAAGCCCCTACGCGGTGCATCGCGATTTGCAGGAAGTGATGCAAAATCTCGTGGGGATTTATCGCACCCAGGAGGACTTGAAGAAGGCTCTGTTGGACCTCGAAAAACTAAAGGCCCGCGCGGCCAAAGCCAGCGTCGAGGGTTCGCGGCTCTTCAATCCGGGCTGGCATCTTTCTTATGACCTAAAGTCTATGCTCATTGTTTCCGAAGCGGTTACGCTCAGCGCGCTGGCGCGCACGGAAAGCCGCGGCGCCCACAGCCGAATTGATTATCCGAATGCCGACCCGGTGTGGGAGAAAAAGAACAACATCATCGTCCACGAGGGCGGCGAGATGAAACGCCGCGAATCCCCCGTCCCGGAAATGCCCCCGGATTTGAAACAGATTCTTGCCGAGGACAAAGCATGAACCGTCTCCTGATCCATCCGAGTGAACCATTGAAAGAATGATGCTTATGGATTCTCCTTGGACAACGTTCGCAAGCGCAGACGCAAACCGCGAGTACTTCGCTCTCCTCTCCTACTTGCCGGTCAACAAGTACCGGGCCATCCCCGGATTTCTCCGCTTCGCGTTTCAGATCCAGAGGCAATTGCGAACCACGCCCGGAATCATCGGTTACTCGCTCCGTGCGAAGTTGATGAGCCGCAATTTTTGGACGCTCTCTGCTTGGGAGAATGAGCAAGCCTTGAGGGATTTTGTCATGAAGCTTCCTCATGGGCAGGCAATGAAGGCCATGATCCCTCACATGGGTCCGACGAACTTCACCAAGTGGAAAGTTTTGGGCTCCGCTCTGCCTCTGCGGTGGGAAGAAGCTATGCGGCGCTCGCAAAAAGGGGAACCATGATGAAAGAAGCCACCCTGCGGGTTTTCCGCGGCGATTCGAAGGGCGGGCAAACGGTGGACTACCGCGTGCCCATCGCTCCCGGCATGGTCGTTCTCGATGCGCTCCACTACATCCAGGGCCATCTCGCCCCGGACCTCGCCGTTCGCTGGAATTGCAAAGCAGGGAAGTGCGGCTCGTGCTCCGCGGAAGTTAACGGCCGTCCCCGCCTGACCTGCAAGACCCGCATGGACGATCTCCCTGTGGACCAGCCCATCACCGTCCTTCCGATGAAATCCTTTCCGCGCATCAAAGACCTTGTCACCGACGTTTCTTGGAATTACCGTGTCAACCGGAAAATCCCTGCGTTCGAACCGCGCCCGGGCGTCGAATGGAAAATCTCGCAGCTCGACGTGGACCGCGTGCAGGAGTTTCGCAAGTGCATCGAATGTTTTCTCTGTCAGAACGTGTGCCACGTTCTTCGCGAACACGACAAGATGGAACAGTTCGCCGGGCCGCGCTTTTTCGTGCGCATTGCCGGGCTCGAAATGCATCCGCTCGACGGCCGCGACCGCGCGGGGTTGCTCAAGGATCAGCTTGGGATCGGCTTTTGCAACATCACGAAGTGTTGCACCGAAGTTTGCCCGGAGGAGATTCGCATCACTGACAACGCCATCATTCCGCTCAAGGAGCGCGTGGTGGACGAGTTTTACGATCCGTTGACCATGCTCTTCCGCAAGTTTCGCGGCGACAAAGTGCAGAGTGTGTAGGGGCGGGGTTGTCCCGCCAACGCTTCTCTCGGATCCCGGAGGTTTTATGCAAGACCAACTGAAATCAATCTCCAAGGCCGGCATCCCCGAGGCCATCGCAAAAGCCGAACTTTACCGTTACCTCAACGAGCCCGAGGAGGCCGAATCCATCTGCCGCGACATCCTTGCCGTTGATCCTGACCATCAGCTCGCTCGCCGCATGCTCGGACTCGCCATCACCGACCAATTCATCGGGGCTGCCAGCGATCGCTACGCTGAAGCGCAATCCTGTTTTCAGAGTTTGCGGGATTCCTATGAGCGGCTCTACTACAGCGGCCTGCTGCACGAACGGCGCGCCAAGGCGCAACTCCTGGTGGGCTACGCTCCCCACATCCTCTTGCCGTTAGTGGAAGAGGCCATGCACTGCTTTGCCGAAGCAGAAAAAATTCGCCCGGCGGGCAACGACGACAGCATTCTCCGCTGGAACCGCTGCGTCCGGTTGCTGGAAAGCCGGCCCGATTTTCATGTGGAACGAGCCCAGCACACCTTTGACACCGCGGATGCGCCGCCCATCCCTTCGTCTTTGCGCCGCGCTGGCGGCAACCACTAAGGGTCGGTCAATCACTCTTATGCCGTAACCACGCGCTGAAAGCGCCGTGTCAGCTTCTCGTGCTCTTCGCGAATCTCCCCCGGAAGCCGCTCGGCGAATTTGGCCAGGAACTGTTTCGAATCCTCCAGCTCCAGCTCCCAATCTCCGGGATTCACGCGCAGCAACTCGTTCAGGGCCTCGTCTGAAATTTTCAGTCCATCGAGTGTCAGCCCGTTCTTTGCCGGAACATAGCCGATCGGCGTCTCCTGCGCCGCGCCGCGCCCCTCCACGCGTTCCAAAATCCATTTCAGCGCGCGCACGTTTTCGCCGAACCCCGGCCATAGGAATTTTCCATCCGCGCCCTTACGGAACCAGTTCACATGAAATATCTTCGGCGGTTTCGGAATTTTCTTCCCCATCTCCAGCCAGTGCCTGAAGTAATCTGCCATGTTGTAACCGCAGAACGGCAGCATCGCCATGGGGTCGCGTCGCGTGATCCCGACGTCTCCCGTTGCCGCCGCCGTCGTCTCCGACGCCATCGTCGCGCCAACAAACACGCCGTGCTGCCAGTTGAACGATTCGTACACGAGCGGCGCCACGCGAGCGCGCCGTCCTCCAAAAATAAACGCCGAGATCGGCACCCCCTCCGGCGCGTCCCACTTCGGTGAAATGCTCGGAGACTGGTTGGCCGGCACGGTGTAGCGCGCATTCGGGTGCGCCGCCGCGCCCTTTGAGCTGTCCCACTTTTCGCCCTTCCAGTTGATTAATCCTGCCGGCGGGCCGTCGTCTATTCCTTCCCACCAGGGCTCGCGTTCCGCCGTCATCGCCACGTTGGTGAAGAGCGTGTTCTTGCGCAGCGCTTTCATCACATTCGGATTGGTCTTCATTCCCGTGCCCGGCGCCACGCCAAAAAATCCCGCTTCCGGATTGATCGCCTGCAGGTACCCGTCCTCGCCGATCTGCATCCACGCGATGTCGTCGCCCACGGTCCACACACGGTAGCCCTGGCTCTCCAGCGCGGAAACCATCATCGCCAGGTTCGTTTTCCCGCACGCGCTGGGAAACGCCGCGGCCATGTACGTTACTTTGCCGCCGGGCGATTCCAGGCCCAGGATCAGCATGTGCTCCGCCATCCAGCCGTGCTCCCGCGCCATCACGCTCGCGATGCGCAGCGCAAAACATTTTTTCCCCAGCAGCGCGTTTCCGCCGTAGCCCGACCCCACGCTCCAAATCAATTTTTCCTGAGGAAAGTGCACGATGTATCGCCGCATGGGGTCCAGGTCACCAAGAGAATGCAATCCCGGCACAAATTCGCTGGATCTGCCTAACCGGTCTACTGCTGTCTTGCCCATCCGCGACATAATCCACATGCTCGCCACCACGTATGGGCTGTCTGTCACTTCCACGCCTACCTTGCTGATCGGCGATTTCACAGGCCCCATGATGTACGGCACCACGTACATCGTGCGGCCGCGCATGGCTCCGTCGAACAGCGCGCCCACCTTGTGCTTTGCCGCGTCCGGGTCCATCCAATTGTTTGTCGGCCCCGCGTCCTCCTGATCCGGCGTGCAAATAAACGTCAAATGCTCGGTGCGCGCCACGTCATTCACGCTGCTGCGATGCAAGTAGCAATTCGGGTAAGTTTTCTCGTTGAGTGTGTAGGTGTCCCCGCCGCGCAGCATCTCCGCGATCATCCGCTCGTACTCCGTTTCGGACCCATCGCAATACACCACGCGGTCCGGCTTCGTCAGCCTTGCTGCCTCTTCGACCCAGGTTTCCAGTGGAGTCGCCACCCTGCTCTCCCTGCCGGTCCGCATTTCGCTGCCACAAACTCCAAAGTGCGACTCCCCGGTCGCCTGTAATACCGGTAGCACTCGGGATGAAGACCCCACCGAGTCGGGGTCGTGGAGCGAATGGACTCCGCCATACCATCTGGCCCACGCAAAGGCGGGAACTTCCGGCCAGGCTGGCAGGCGTGCTGCTTCTAACGGCCACAGTCTATGTTACCGCTCGCCGCCCGCGCAAGCCGTCGCGCTCCCTCGCCTTCTTGCCTCCTTCCTTACCCGTTT